>NZ_AVOF01000678.1:0-907 GCF_000465935.2 Pseudomonas sp. EGD-AK9 | reverse complement strand
TAAAAAGTTATTTTGACCTTGTCGTCTTCTTATGGATTCCACAAGATATACGGCTTGAGAGATTAAGGCATAGGGAATTTCAGCGTTATGGAAATGAAGTGTTAGCCGGTGGCAGTAAATATGAACAATCAAAAACATTTTTAGAGTGGGCTTCTTTATATGATACTGCTGGAATGGAAGTTAGAAGTAGAGCTTTGCATGAACATTGGATGGCAGATTTATCTTGTCCAGTGCTAAAGATTGAAGGCGACTGCTCAGTCAATAAAAGAGTTGACCGTGTCTTGGATTATCTGAGTTCTAATTAAACTAACAGATAGCAATAGCTGCATCAGAAAATAAATCCAAAAATCAAAGACAGTTCCAGTATGGTATTTAATGAGCTGTTTTTTTATATCGCTATCAGTTTGCCTACTATTTTTGGTAGCATCCCCACAACAGAGAAGAGATTGTTCTTCATAAGGAAGTTTTTGGTTCAGTTGCAGGAAATGGAACCTAAAAGATTAGATACACCCTGAAACCTGCCCAGCTAGTGCTTATGCTGGTTACCATTGAGTGAAAAGCCCTTGCCGATCCTTTTTTATTGGTGTAATCATTAGTGAATTATTACAATTGCAAATGATAGGGGCAAGGGAAATAAATGGACTTCAAAGGAGTTTAATCATGAAAAATAATGATAAGAAGAAAGAGGTTCAAAGAAAATACAGAGAAGAGATTAAAAAAAAGAAACAAGAGAATGAAGATAATAAAAATTTTATTAAAGAAACAATTATTGTTGTTACGATAATTGTATTGTTTATTTTTTTCACATACACTTTGCAAGGTTTTTAACAAGAAGCCCTCTTTTCCTATTTCGATACTCTGCAATTTCCCTCACAATAAACGCTCAATTTTTTTACATGAGAATATA
>NZ_AVOF01000677.1:0-907 GCF_000465935.2 Pseudomonas sp. EGD-AK9 | reverse complement strand
CGATCAGCCTCTTTTTTGTATGTTGCAAGAGAAGTGAATCTTCAATTTTTCGGTTCGGCAAACGGTCATAAACGACGTTCGGCAATGGAACGATTTTTTTCTCCCAGCCGTTTTCCCTGTAAAGGAGGCCTTCAATCGTGCCTTCCTCCCAATTGATTTGGTGCGCGCCAAAAACGAAGCAGTAGCCTCCGGCTTGCTCGTGTAACGTGACAAGCTTAGAAAAAAAGAGGGAACGATCCTTAAATGGACGTTCAAGAGATACAGTAAACCCTGCCGTAAAGATGCCGACTAACGGCCCGATATGCACTGTATGATCATGAATCAGTATATCAGCCCTGCTTCGGTGGGGGAGCAAAAGCTCATGAAACAGATTTTCAGAGAGCAGCACGGTTTGTTCCAGATGCCGTCTGTAAGCAACGTGGCATCTGACAACCTTCGTTCCGAATGCGGCATGCAAAAGTCCGTCTCGCTTCAGCGAAGAGGGCAGAAACAGGGTGTTTTCACTGGTTTTGTCTATGCCGATCAAAAACCGTTTAGGATTCACGCGGAAGAACTCCTTTCTGGCTTTGCTCAGAAAACAGATATTGGCAGCGCTTTAGGGGACAAGTGTACAGCTGTTCTTTTTGCTCGGGAGAGACACGCAGGATTGACTTCCTGCCTGGTTTGGAATTGATATCTAAAATCCAAATTCTCCCGTCCTTAGCAAGACATATATCAAGACCGAGTTCAAACAACGGCCCGTAGCGCTCGTCAAGATAATACGGAACCGATTGGGTAATCGAAAATACATCATCTAGTAAAACCACTTGCTGTTTTTTCGGTATATCTTCAAACCAGGAGTCAAATGTCAGCGCATCAGATCCGCCTGACAAATTGGCCAGCAGCCCGTGTTTGTATCCGCGTCTTA
>NZ_AVOF01000676.1:0-907 GCF_000465935.2 Pseudomonas sp. EGD-AK9 | reverse complement strand
GAAACGTTTAAAGATTTCCGCGATGATTTTACCCAGAATGCCTTTTTTAAACGGCGCATTGATTGGCTGCTGTGCGATAACAGCTTTAACGTCAGCACCTTTTTCTAAGAAGAAACGGTCAGGTGTTTTCTCTTCAATGTTGCTCTTCGTTGGTTCATTCATGTAAGGGAATGATTCCGGAAGAATTTCATTGAAGACAAGCTTACCGACAGTTGTAATTAACAATTTTGAGCGCTGTTCTTCGGTAAATGTCACATTCTTAAGTGAGTTAGCTGCAACAGCTACTCTCGTATGAAGGTGAACATATCCGTTTTGATAAGCAAGAAGCGCTTCGTCTGTATTCTTGAAGACCATACCTTCACCGACAGCACCGGCACGCTCAAGTGTCAGGTAATAGTTACCTAGTACCATATCCTGAGACGGTGTTACAACCGGTTTACCATCTTTAGGGTTCAAGATGTTTTGAGCAGCAAGCATCAAGATGCGTGCTTCAGCTTGTGCTTCAGCAGATAATGGTACGTGAACCGCCATTTGGTCACCGTCAAAGTCAGCGTTGTAAGCTGTACATACGAGCGGGTGAAGACGGATTGCGCGTCCTTCAACAAGCGTTGGTTCAAACGCCTGAATACCTAATCTGTGAAGTGTAGGGGCACGGTTCAGCAGTACCGGATGCTCCTTAATAACTGATTCTAGTACATCCCAAACTTCAGGCTGTACGCGCTCAATTTTGCGTTTCGCACTCTTAATGTTGTGAGCAAGACCTTTTTCAACAAGTTCTTTCATAACGAAAGGTTTGAAAAGTTCAAGCGCCATTTCCTTCGGTAATCCGCATTGGTACATTTTCAAATGAGGACCAACAACGATTACAGAACGTCCGGAGTAATCGACACGTTTACCAAGAAGGTTT
>NZ_AVOF01000675.1:0-910 GCF_000465935.2 Pseudomonas sp. EGD-AK9 | reverse complement strand
ATATACTTCTGTTGATAACGCTTTTAAAGGGGAGAAGAAAAGTGGATACGATCAAGGTTGGAATATTAGGATACGGATTGTCCGGTTCTGTTTTTCACGGGCCGCTGCTGGATGTTCTGGATGAATATCAAATCAGCAAAATCATGACATCTCGGACAGAAGAAGTGAAACGGGACTTTCCAGATGCTGAGGTTGTACATGAGCTTGAGGAAATCACAAATGACCCTGCCATTGAGCTTGTCATTGTCACCACCCCGAGCGGCCTTCATTACGAGCATGCTATGGCATGCATACAGGCCGGAAAACATGTTGTGATGGAAAAACCAATGACAGCAACAGCCGAAGAGGGGGAAACATTAAAAAGGGCTGCCGATGAAAAAGGCGTATTATTAAGCGTATATCATAACCGACGCTGGGATAACGACTTTTTAACGATTAAAAAGCTGATCTCTGAGGGATCTCTTGAAGATATCAATACATATCAAGTTTCCTATGACCGCTACAGACCTGAAGTTCAAGCACGGTGGCGGGAAAAAGAAGGCATTGCCACTGGTACGCTGTATGATCTCGGCTCCCACATCATAGACCAAACCCTGCATTTGTTTGGGATGCCTAAAGCCGTGACTGCAAACGTGATGGCCCAGCGGGAAAATGCCGAAACGGTTGACTATTTTCATTTAACCCTGGACTATGGCAAGCTTCAAGCCATTCTATACGGAGGATCAATCGTTCCGGCAAACGGACCTCGTTATCAAATCCATGGAAAAGATTCCAGCTTTATCAAATACGGAATTGACGGACAGGAAGACGCACTCAGAGCGGGAAGAAAACCAGAGGATGACAGCTGGGGTGCAGATGATCCGGAGTTTTACGGACAGCTTACAACCATTCGTGGCTCCGGCAAAAAAAC
>NZ_AVOF01000674.1:0-913 GCF_000465935.2 Pseudomonas sp. EGD-AK9 | reverse complement strand
TGATCCGCCGACTAGCATAAAGAGCACAAGGATAAAGTAAGCCCAGCCAAGATCAAATGATAAGTCAGTTCCAGGGATGCGAATATCCGTCGCAAAATTGTAGTAATGATACACAGCGTAAAATACAACTGCAATAATAATTTGTCCGATCAGCTTTTGCTTTGATGTCAACCCAAGATTGCGCTTCATGACAACCTTGATGTAATCATCTAAAAAGCCAAGCAAACCGTAGCCTAGCGTAACAAACAGAAGCAGCACCATTTCGGGGCTTATTTCTGAAAACTTCTGTGTCATAACAATTGTTGTCACTATGATAGAAAGTATGATCATGACCCCGCCCATTGTCGGTGTCCCTGATTTTTTCTGATGTGATTTCGGTCCTTCTTCTCTAATACTCTGGCCGAATTTTAATCTTCTTAAAAACGGAATAAGAATCGGAGAGAGCAGAACACTAATTAAAAACCCCATTAAAATTGTAAACAGAATGACTTGCTCAAGCATTGTCCTTTTCTCCTCCTGTTTCTTTCAAACGACATACGTAGTTATCATATTCATGATTTTTTTCCATATGAAAAATCTTTTCAAGCTCCATTATTCAGTAACATCTCTTTCCTATGAATTCGTCTTATTCTTATTGAGTTCAACAATGGCTCTCGCCGCTACTTCAGCATCATCAAAATCGAAAGTTTCATTTCCGATCTGCTGATAGGTTTCATGTCCTTTTCCGGCAATGAGGACAACGTCGCCTTTTTTGGCATTGGCAATTGCGAAAAAGATCGCCTGCTCGCGGTTTGCAATACTGTGATAGTATGCGTTCTCTACTCCGGCTTCCATATCTCTTAAAATCGCGCGAGGATCTTCGCTTCTCGGGTTATCTGACGTGAAAATCGGCTCGTCAGCCAGCTCCACAGCA
>NZ_AVOF01000673.1:0-15833 GCF_000465935.2 Pseudomonas sp. EGD-AK9 | reverse complement strand
CTGGCCGGCGCCTTCCACGTGCGCAAGGATCTGGGCGTGCCGCTGCACCTGGCCGACCTCGGCGCCGGCGCGGGGCAGGCGGTGCTGATCCTCGCCGAGGTCGGCAAGCCGGTCAGCGCCGCGCAGGCCGACTACGCCTGGTTCACCGCGGCGCAGCCGCAGCAGGATCACTGCGCCAAACTGCGACCCTAGGATCTGTCGCCGAGTCACCTGGCCAGCACGCACTCGCCGCAGGCAGTACGCCGACGGCCAATGGCGGACTGTTCGCCGGCGTTCCCGAGCCCGCTCTACAGGCTTTCGCGCAGGCAAAAAAAGACCCGGCAAGAGCCGGGTCAATAACCGTGATTAGCCTGATGAGGAGATAGTCTGAAGAGTCCGACTGAATGGTCTCTTTAGCTTATCGGCTGATCTCGCGATCAGTTGAGGTAATAATAACAATTCTCATTTCATAGTCAACGGCTTTTTGAGAATTTCTCTCAGCGCCTTTTCCTGTGCCCAGAGAGGCAAAACCCCGGCGCCTGGCCGGGGTTGGTGTGCCGCGCGCGGACTCAGGACGCAGCCGGCTGGCGCAGCTGGGTGACTTCCTTGTTGAGCAGGTCGATGCGCCGCGCCATGCTCTCGATCAGGCTGTGGGCGATGCGCGGGTTGCTCTGCATCAGGCTGAGGAATTGCTCCTTGGGAATCACCATCACCGTGCAGGGCTCGCTGGCCACCACCGTGGCGCTGCGCTTCTCGCGGGTGAACACGGCCATGGCGCCGAAGATCTCGTCCTTCTGCACGTCGCCGACCTTCTGCCCGTCGACGTAGGCCTCGGCGTGGCCCTCGATGATGATGAACACGTGATCGGCTTCGTCGCCCTGATGGATCAGCTCCTCGCCGGCGGCGAAGTGCTGGAAACCGGTGGCCGGGCGAATCTCCGGCTGCTTCAGGCGCGCCAGGGCGTCGGAGAGCAGGGCGGTGTGGCCGATCAGGTAGTGGATGAACTGTTCCTGGCGCTGCTCGCTGGCGTAGATGTGCTGGAACACTTCGCTGCGCGAGTAGGGAATCAGGCTGATCGGCTCCTCGCTGCTGTAGCGGCAGCTCGGCAGGTCGATGCCCTGGCGCAGGCCGACCAGGTCGCCTTCCTGCAGGTAGAACAGCGGCCGTTCGTCGACTACCGCGTGGAGCAGGCCATTCTCGATGATGAACAACTGGTTGCCCGGCAGCACCTGGGCCAGGTCCTCGACCCGTTCCAGACGCAGCGGCGCACCGACGGCCTGTAGCCCTTCCAGCAGCTGCGTGGGGATGCTCTGCAGGCGGTTGATCAGCTGATCGGCGTAGGCCGGTTGCTCCCCGAGTAAATACATAACCGTAATTCCTTGAACTGGCTGGGCTGGCTGACCACACGAAGGTCCCTGAAACAATAGGCTGCGGCGCCTTGCGCGTAAATCCTCTCGCGCTGGGGTTGTGAGCTAGCTCTTGTTGTAGCTCTGGGCTTCGTCGAGGCGGCCGTTGAGTTCGGCCTTGTGCGCCGGCGGCAGCTCGTTCCAGTGCACGTCGAGCAGGGCGCCCTCGATGGCGTAGAGCAGCACCTTGGAGGCGCGAAAACCGCGGGCGCGCACCGCACGATAGGCGCCGACCGCGCCGTAGCGACGCAGGTCGTTGGCGCTGTGGATGCCGACGGCGTGCAGCCATTGCGCCGAGGTCTTGCCCAGGTTTTTCAGGTGTTGCAGCTCGTCGTTCATCGGGCCTCCATGCATGGCGTGAGGAAGAGGTTCACGTAGGCGTGCCTGCCAAGAAGTGTAGCGGCCAATTGACAGTGCGCCGCTCGCCTTCGTCGCCCCAGGCGGCGCGCAGCGCCGGCGTCAGTTCGGCCACCGGGTCGCGGCCGTGACGCTGTTCCCAGCGTTGCACCGCCGACCAGGTGCGCAGGTAGCCGAGCAGTTGTGCCAGGTCCCAGTGCGCCGAGAGGGCGAAGGGCGGCACTGGCAGGGGCTGCAGCGGCGCCTGGATATCGCGGTAGCCGGCATCGACGCTGCCGCGGCCCGTCGGCCAGCAGCCGGCCAGGGTGCTGGCGTAGAAGTGCTCGATCAGCGGATCGAGCCGCGCATCGATGCTCATCAGGCTGTAACACCAGGCGCAGAACAGCCCGCCAGGGCGCAGCAGACGGGCGACTTCGGCGAAGAACGCGGCGTCGGCGAACCAGTGCAGGGCCTGGGCGACGACGATCAGGTCGACGCTGGCGTCGGCCAGCGGCTGCCTGCGCGCATCGGCTGCCAGCAGGTGCAGGCCGGCGGCCGGGGGCGTTTGCGCCAGCTGGGCGGCGCTGGCGTCGCAGGCCAGCACCCGTTCGAAGTGGCGCAGCAGGGGAAGGCTGGCCTGGCCGTTGCCGCAGGCGATATCCAGCGCCAGGCGCCGGCCCGGGCTGTGTGCGGCCAGCCAGTCGAACAGGGCGTCCGGATAGGCCGGGCGGAAGCTGGCGTAGGCGTCGGCGCGCGCGCCGAACAGTTGGGCGACGTCGCTCATGTCACTTGCTGCGATAGCGCAGACGGGTGCCGAAGTTCACCGACATGAGAATTTCGTCCGCGCTCAGTTCGACCGGAAAGTAGGCACCGGAAATCTGCGCGTGGGCCAGGCTGGCGCCCTCCAGCTGGGCGTGGCGCAAATCCAGGCCGCGCAGGTCGGCGCCGCGGAAGTAGGCGTCGGTGAAGATCACCTCGGCGGCGTCCAGGCTGCGCAGGTCGAGCCCGCGAAAGTCGCCGCCGGACAGGTCGACGGCGACGTCCGTGGGTTTCTGGGCGTTGAAGGCGGCGATGTCGTCATTGCGCAGCAGGCGATAGAGCGGGTGGTCGAGCTGGCGTGGCTGGCTCATGGGGGCTACCGGTGGCGAGTTCACCGGCAGTATAGAAGCCGCGCCGCGCTTTGCCCGGCGCGGCGTGCCAACTTGTGGTGGGCGGGACTCAGAGCCCCGGCAGACGCTGGCGAATACGTTCCACCAGGCTGTCCAGGCTGGCGCTGTCGTGGGTGTCGACGCGCTTGCTGTGGGCCAGCTCGTCGTCGTCGAGCGCCTCGCGCGTTGCCTGCTGCGCCTGGATCACCTCGAGGGTGGCGTCGGAGGGGTCGCGGCCCTCGCTCTGGCGCTGCGCCAGCCAGCCGGCGATCACCGCCTCGGGCGCCTGGCAGTCGAGGATCAGGAAGGGCGCGCCGGTCTGCTCGGCGACTTCGCTGGCGGCCCGGCGCTGCTCGGCCTTGAGGTAGGTGGCGTCGATCACCACCGGGAAGCCGGCCTGCAGCGTCTGGCGCGCCAGCTGGTGCAGGCGCGCGTAGGTGGCGGCGCTGGCGTCGGCGCTGTAGATGCCGTCCGCCAGTTGGCCCTGGTGGGTGGCGTCCTGCTCGCCGAACAGGCGCTTGCGCTCGACGTCGGAGCGCAGGCGGATGGTGCCCAGGGCCTCGACCAGGCGCAGCGCCACGTGACTCTTGCCGACGGCCGAGACGCCGTGGGTGATGGCCAGAAAGGGCGAGGGAATGGCGCTGTAGCTTTCCGCCAGGGCGGCGTAGGCGCGGTATTGGCGCAGGATCACCGCGCGCTGCACCGGGTCCTGCTCCTGGCCGAGGCGGAACAGCGCGACCTTGCCGCGCACCATGGCGCGGTAGGCCTTGTAGAAATTCAGCAACTGCAGCGCGGCATAGTCGCCGGTGCGCTCCAGCCAGGCGCTGACGAAGCGCCACGACAGGCACTTGAGGCCGCGGTCTTCCAGGTCCATGGCGAGGAAGGCGGCGTCCGCGGTGACGTCGATCAGGCGGAACGGCTCGTTGAACTCGATGCAGTCGAACAGCACCACGCGGCCGTCGATCTGCGCGACGTTGCCCAGGTGGATGTCGCCGTGACACTCGCGAATGAAACCCTGCGCCTTACGCTCGGTCAGAAGCGGCTGCAGCCGCGCGTAGCTGGACTGCGCCCAGGCTTCGAGGGCATCGAGCTGCTGCAGATCGGCCTTGTCGGCGAGCAGCGGACGGATCTGCTCGAAGTTCTGCTGCACCGGTGCCATCACCGCCTCGGCCGTGCCCAGCGGGTGGTCCTGCGGCACCCGCGGCGCGCTCAGGTGGAAGGCGGCGATCTGCTCGGCGAGCGCGTCGATATGCGCATCACCCAGCTCGCCGCGCGCCTGCACGGCGCTGAGCAGCTGCTCCTGGGGAAACTGGCGCATCTTCAGCGCGTATTCGATGGCCGGCGTTTCGCCGCCCAGCACCGGCGCCTCGGCGCTGCCGCCGATGGCCAGTACCTCCAGGTACAGGTCGTCGGTCAGGCGTTGGTTCAGGCGCAGTTCCTCCTCGCAGAAGTGCTTGCGCGCGGCGAGATCGGTGAAATCGAGGAAACCGAAGTTGACCGGTTTTTTGACCTTGTAGGCATAAGGACCAGTGAGCAAAACCCAGGAAATGTGGGTCTCAATCAGTTGAAACCCCTCCACAGGATGCGGATACAGGGCCGGGTTCTGCAATGCGGCAATCAGGGCTTGGCTCACGTTCGATCCTTGTTATAGACGCTGTTCGAGGTCGGCATTATGGCCGCTGTGAGCTGCTCTGCAAACCGTCCGGGCGGCGCTGCTGGCCCCTATGTAAAGTGCGTATAATCCCGCCATGACTCGAAAACGCTCCCCCCGCTCAAGCAAGAAATCCCGTTCCACCGGTCTGCGTCCCTGGCTCGCCTGGGGGCTCAAGCTCGGTCTGGTCGGCCTGGTGATCCTCGCCGGTTTCGCCGTTTACCTCGATGCCGTGGTGCAGGAGAAATTCTCCGGCAAGCGTTGGACGGTGCCGGCCAAGGTCTACGCGCGGCCGCTGGAGCTGTTCGTCGGCCAGAAGCTGGGCAAGGACGACTTCCTGCGCGAGCTCGACGCCCTGGGTTACCGCCGCGAGAGCTTGGCCAACGGCCCGGGCGCGGTGTCGGTGGCCGGCAACAGCATCGAGCTGCACAGCCGCGGCTTCCAGTTCTACGAGGGCGTCGAACCCTCGCAACGGGTGCGCGTGCGCTTCTCCGGCGACTACGTGGCGGGCCTGACCCAGGCCGATGGCAGCAACCTGGCGGTGGCGCGGCTGGAGCCGCTGCTGATCGGCGGGCTGTACCCGGCGCATCAGGAAGACCGCATCCTGATCAAGCTGGACCAGGTGCCGGCCTACCTGATCGATGCGCTGGTGGCGGTCGAGGACCGCGACTATTTCGATCACTTCGGCGTCTCGCCCAAGGGCATCGCCCGCGCCATGTGGATCAACGCCACCTCGGGGCGCCTGGTGCAGGGCGGCAGTACCCTGACCCAGCAGTTGGTGAAGAACTTCTACCTGACCAACGAACGCACCCTGGTGCGCAAGGCCACCGAAGCGATGATGGCGGTGCTGCTGGAGCTGCACTACGACAAGCGCGAGATCCTCGAAGCCTACATGAACGAGGTGTTCCTCGGTCAGGACGGCCAGCGCGCGGTGCACGGCTTCGGCCTGGCCAGTCAGTACTTCTTCAGCCAGCCGGTCGCCGAGCTGAAGCTGGAGCAGGTCGCGCTGCTGGTCGGCATGGTCAAGGGACCGACCTTCTACAACCCGCGGCGCAACCCCGAGCGCGCGCTGGAACGACGCAACCTGGTGCTCGACCTGCTCGCCGAGCAAGGGTCGATCACCGTCGAGGAAGCCGCCGCCGCCAAGCAGAAACCCCTGGGCGTGACCGCGCGCGGCAGCATGGCCGACAGCACCTTCCCGGCCTTCCTCGACCTGGTCAAGCGCCAGCTGCGCGAGGACTACCGCGAGCAGGATCTGACCGAAGAGGGTCTGCGCATCTTCACCAGTTTCGACCCCATCCTCCAGCTCAAGGCCGAGGAGGCGCTGGCCGAGACCCTCAAGCGCCTGGCCGGGCGCAAGGGGGTGGACGAGGTGCAGGCCGGCATGGTGGTGACCAACCCGGAAACCGGCGAGGTACAGGCCCTGATCGGCAGCCGCCAGCCGCGCTTCGCCGGCTTCAACCGCGCCCTCGATGCGCTGCGGCCGATCGGCTCGCTGATCAAGCCGGCGATCTATCTGTCGGCGCTGGAGCGACCCAGCCAGTACACCCTGACCAGCTGGCTGCGGGACGAACCGTTCTCCATCAAGGGCCAGGACGGCCAGGTGTGGAAGCCGCAGAACTATGACCGCAAGGCCCACGGCACCATCTACCTGTACCAGGGGCTGGCGCAGTCCTACAACCTGTCCACGGCCAAGCTCGGCCTGGAAATCGGCGTGCCCAACGTGCTCAAGACCCTCGAGCGACTGGGCGTCGAGCGCCAGTGGCCGGCCTATCCGTCGATGCTGCTGGGCGCCGGCGCGCTGACCCCGATGGAAGTGGCGAACATGTACCAGACCCTGGCCAACGGCGGCTTCAACACGCCGTTGCGCGGCATTCGCAGCGTGCTCACCGCCGACGGCGAGCCGCTCGGCCGCTACCCCTTCCAGATCCAGCAGCGTTTCGATCCGGGCGCCATCTACCTGGTGCAGAACGCCATGCAGCGCACCATGAGCGAAGGCACCGGGCGTTCGGTGTACAGCCAGCTGCCCCGCTCGCTGACCCTGGCCGGCAAGACCGGCACCAGTAACGATTCGCGCGACAGCTGGTTCGCCGGCTTCAGCCAGGACCTGCTGGCGGTGGTCTGGCTGGGTCGTGACGACAACGGCCCGACTCCGCTGACCGGCGCCACCGGCGCCCTGCAGGTGTGGGCCGGCTTCATGCGCAAGGCCGACCCGCTGCCGCTGGACATGCCGATGCCGGACAACGTCACCCAGGCCTGGGTCGACGGTTACAGCGGTCAGGGTTCGGCTTCGGGCTGCCCGAATGCGGTGCAGATGCCTTATATTCGCGGCAGCGAGCCGGCCCCCGGGCCTGCCTGCGGCATCCAGGCGCCGGTCGAGTCGGTGATGGACTGGGTGCGCGGCTGGCTGAACTGAGGGTCGGACAGATCCGGCGTTTTCTGAAGAGGATTGCATGTGAACAACAAGTGGCTTGCCGCGATGCTGGCAACGACGGTGCTGGGCGGTTGCAGTACGGTGCCGCAGGGCTCGATTCCGGTCATTGACGCCGGTGCTCCGCTGTCGTCCGGCCGCGTCGGCGGCGCATCCCCTGCGGGTAGCCCGGCGGCCGCGCCGCAGCGTATCGAAGAGGATTCCGGGGTGGTGGTCATGGTCCCGCAGGGCGTCGTCTCGGCCCCGCTGCAGACCGGCCCGCAGCCCATTACCTCCAGTGGCGGGCTGACCTTCGACCCGCCGCCGGTCAGCCAGCCGGCGGTGCCGGCCCAGGGCGGTTTCAGCGCGCCCGCACCGAGCATGCCCAGCGGTATTCCCAGCGGCGGCGGCCTGGCTGCAGACGAACAGCTCGACGGCCCGGTGCTGGCGCTGTTGACCACGGCCCAGCAGCAGCAGGGCAGTGGCGACCTCAACGGCGCGTCCTCCAGTCTGGAGCGTGCCCAGCGCATCGCCCCGCGCGAGCCGCAGGTGCTCTATCGCCTGGCCGAGGTGCGTCTGGCCCAGGGCGATGCGGCGCAGGCCGAGCAGTTCGCCCGCCGCGGCCTGACCTACGCCAGTGGTCGTCCGGCCTTGCAGGCCAGCCTGTGGAACCTGATCGCCCAGGCGCGGGAGCGTCAGGGCGATCCGGCCGGCGCCGCGCAGGCGCGCGAACGGGCGCGGGTGAGTCTCTGATGGAGGCCCGCGTCGCGTTGTTGGCCGAGCAATTGTTGCTGATCGAGCGCGAGTTGCGTCTGCTCGGCTGGTGGGATGAGCAGGCGCCCAGCGCCGAAGCCCTGGCCAGCCAGGAGCCGTTCTGCGTCGACAGCCTGACTTTCGAGCAGTGGCTGCAGTGGATCTTCCTGCCGCGCATGAAGCAGCTGCTCGAGGCCGACGCCGCGCTGCCGTCGGTGTCGGGGATTCAGGTCATGGCCGAGATGGTCTATCGCGAACAGCCGGGCGTTGCGCGCCGGCTGCTGGAATTGTTGGGCGAGTTCGATCGCCTGCTGACAGCTGCGCCCTGACGGGCGCGCTCAGGAAGGGTCAGTTGCAGTTTTCCGCTATGGACTTCTTCAGCTCGGCGATGCGCTCCTGACGCTCGTTCTCGTCGATGCGGCGCACTTCGCCTTCTTCCTCGATGCGCAGGCGCGGATTGTTCTCCAGTTGCGCCAGGTTGGTGCGGGCGTTCTCGCAGTACTGCTTGCGCTCCGCCTCCTTGGCGGCAATCTGCTGCTTGACCTTCTTGTCGATAGCCGCCTGTTCCGGGTCGAGCAGTTCCTCGACGCTGGGTGCGGGCTCGGCCGGCGCCTGGCGTGGCGGCGGGGCGGAGGTGCTGATCGCGGTGGCGGGCTGGCCCTGCGGCGGCTGCGCGCTGAAGTGGGTCACGCCTTGCGCATCCACCCACTTGTAGACCTGGCTGGCCATGGCGGTTGCGCTCAGGGCAAGCATCAAACTGCCAGTAAGAATCATGTGGCGCATGCGGTTTCCTTTCTCAAAAGCTGCGGTGCTGCCGGTTACTATAACCAAAAGCCGGCAATCTTCATCCTGCGCTGCGTCACAGCGGTGGCTCGAATAATCGGTTACACATCGCTTGACTTGCCCCCGCCGAACCCGAACAATCCAGCCTTCCCCGCAGTGGAGTCCGCCGCAAGCGTCCTTCAGCTCGGGGCAAAGAGGCGCTACCCGCGCCGAACCGTGACACCCGCAACGCGTTACCTCGCGCTGGGAGGGTCAGCCCCGCAAGACCATGGGCTGCTCCGTTACTCGTCAAGCTGATGTTCCGAATCCACGATCACCGTCGTGCATGTCCGCTGACAGTAAGACCTACTTAGGGCTACCCGTTGTCGGGTGGCATACTGGCGTTCAAGAGGTGAACAACGTGGAGCTTTTATCCGGCGCTGAAATGGTCGTCCGCTTCCTGCGTGACGAAGGCGTTAAGCACATCTACGGGTACCCTGGTGGTGCTCTCCTGCATATCTACGATGCCCTGTTCAAAGAACCGGAAGTGACCCACATCCTGGTTCGTCACGAACAGGCAGCGACCCATATGGCCGACGGCTATGCCCGCGCCACCGGCAAGGCCGGCGTGGTGCTGGTGACCTCCGGCCCCGGTGCGACCAATGCCATCACCGGCATCGCCACCGCCTACATGGACTCCATCCCGATGGTGGTGATCTCCGGCCAGGTGCCGAGCGCCATGGTCGGCACCGATGCCTTCCAGGAAACCGACATGATCGGTATCTCCCGGCCCATCGTGAAACACAGCTTCATGATCAAGCACCCTTCGGAAATTCCCGAAGTGATGAAGAAGGCCTTCTATCTCGCCGAATCCGGCCGTCCCGGCCCGGTAGTGGTGGACATTCCCAAGGACATGACCAACCCGGCCGAGAAGTTCGAGTACGTCTATCCGAAGAAGGTCAAGCTGCGCTCCTACAGCCCGGCGGTGCGTGGTCATTCCGGGCAGATCCGCAAGGCCGCCGAGATGCTCCTGGCCGCCAAGCGTCCGGTGATGTACTCCGGCGGCGGGGTGATCATGGGCGGCGCCGCGGCGCCGTTGACCGAGCTGGCGCAGATGCTCAACCTGCCGGTGACCAACACCCTGATGGGCCTGGGCGGCTATCCGGGCACCGATCGCCAGTTCCTCGGCATGCTCGGCATGCACGGCAGCTACACCGCCAACCTGGCGATGCACCATGCCGACGTGATTCTCGCCGTCGGCGCGCGCTTCGACGACCGGGTGATCAACGGTCCGGCCAAGTTCTGCCCGAACGCCAAGATCATCCACATCGACATCGATCCGGCCTCGATCTCCAAGACCATCAAGGCCGACATCCCGATCGTCGGTCCGGTGGACAGCGTGTTGACCGAGATGGTCGCCATCCTCAAGGAAATCGGCGAAACCCCGAACAAGGACACCGTCGCCAGCTGGTGGAAGCAGATCGACGAGTGGCGCGGCAGCGGTCGCCTGTTCCCCTACAACGAGGGCGACGGCTCGATCATCAAGCCGCAGACCGTGATCGAAACCCTGTGCGAAGTGACCCGCGGCGATGCCTTCGTCACCTCCGATGTCGGCCAGCACCAGATGTTCGCGGCGCAGTACTACCGCTTCAACAAGCCCAATCGCTGGATCAACTCCGGCGGCCTGGGCACCATGGGCTTCGGCTTCCCGGCCGCCATGGGCGTCAAGCTGAACTTCCCGGAGGCCGATGTGGCCTGCGTCACCGGCGAGGGCAGCATCCAGATGAACATTCAGGAGCTGTCGACCTGCCTGCAGTACGACCTGCCGGTGAAGATCGTCAACCTCAACAACGGTGCGTTGGGCATGGTCCGCCAGTGGCAGGACATGCAGTACAACAGCCGCTACTCGCACTCCTACATGGAGTCGCTGCCGGACTTCGTCAAGCTGGCCGAGGCCTATGGTCACGTGGGCATGCGCATCACCCAGCTCAAGGACCTCAAGCCCAAGCTGGAAGAAGCCTTCGCCCTGAAGAACCGCCTGGTGTTCCTCGACATCGCGGTGGACGACAGCGAGCACGTCTATCCGATGCAGATCAGAGACGGTGCCATGCGCGACATGTGGCTGAGCAAGACGGAGCGGACCTAAGATGCGACACATCATCTCCCTGCTGATGGAAAACGAGCCGGGCGCACTGTCCCGCGTGGTCGGTCTGTTCTCCCAGCGCAACTACAACATCGAAAGCCTGACCGTGGCGCCGACCGAGGACCCGACCCTGTCGCGTCTGACGCTGACCACCATCGGTCATGACGAGGTGATCGAGCAGATCACTAAGAACCTCAACAAGCTGGTCGAGGTGGTCAAGCTGGTCAACCTGTCGGAGAGCGCCCATATCGAGCGCGAGCTGATGCTGGTCAAGATCAAGGCCACCGGCGCCCAGCGCGCCGAGGTCAAGCGTACCACCGACATCTTCCGTGGGCAGATCGTCGACGTGACCAGCAGCGTCTACACCGTGCAGCTGGCCGGCACCAGCGACAAGCTCGACAGCTTCATCCAGGCCATCGGCACCGCGTCGATCCTGGAGACTGTGCGCAGTGGCGTCACCGGTATCGCCCGCGGCGACAAGGTACTGAGTATCTGACTGCCGCGTTGAGAAAAGCCCCGCCTGGTGCGGGGCTTTTTATTGCCTGGATTTATTGCTGGCGGTTCCAGAAGGCCGCGATCAGCGGGTCCTTGAGGCGTTTTTCCAGGGCGAACAGGCCAATGTCGTAGGCGGTCAACGGCGGCTGGATATCGTAGATGCGGATGCGCGCGGTCAGGGGGCTGTTGTCGAGCACGATCTGCGGCACCACGCCGATACCGAAGCCCAGGCTGACCATGCTGACGATGGCTTCGTTGCCGCTCACCTGGGCATAGATCCGCGGTTTGATGTTGTGGCTTTTCAGCCAGCGGTCGGTGCGGGTGCGGGCCAGGCCCTCCTCCGAGAGAATCATCGGCACGTCCTTCCAGCTCTCCGCGGTAGGCTGCCTAAGCTGTTCCTCGTTCAATAGCTGGGGCGACTGCGGGCCGATAAAGCGCAGCGCCGAGCGAGTGATCGGCTGGAACTCGATGCCGGCCGGCAGGTGGTCGGGGCGGGCGCCGATGGCGAGATCCTCCAGCCCCTGCTGCACGCGTTCGACGGCGGTTGCCGGGTCACCGGTGTGCAGCTTCATTTCGATGCGCGGGTAGTCCTGGCGGAAGCTGCTGAGGATGTCGTAGAGGAAGCTGTAGCTGGCCGTGACCGAGCAGTACAGGGACAGTTCGCCGTGCAGGATCAGTTGATCCTGCTTGAATCTCTGGCGAATGGCCTGCCAGCCGTTGATGACCTCGCTGGCATACTCGCGAAACTGTTGCCCCTCGCGGGTCAGGCGGACCGAGCGGTTGTCGCGCAGGAACAGCGTTGCACCGAGTTCGTCTTCGAGTTGCTTGATGCTGCGACTGAGCGCGGAAGGGCTGACGTGCTGCTCGCGGCTGGTTTTGCCGAAGTGCAGGTTGTCGGCCAGGGACAGAAAGAGCCTGAGTGCGTGACTATCCATAACTGTTTCATATATCGGCATGTTGTATTGCAAATATATCATTTTACGCAATGGGGCGGATCACTTAAGGTGCCTCTGTCGCGGTGCTTGCACCCCCATTCCTTTCGATTCAAAGAGCCAAGACCATGAAAGTTTATTACGACAAAGATTGCGACCTCTCGATCATCCAGGGCAAGAAAGTCGCCGTTATCGGCTACGGTTCCCAGGGCCACGCCCAGGCGTGCAACCTGAAGGACTCCGGTGTCGACGTCACCATCGGTCTGCGCAAAGGCTCCGCTACCGTTGCCAAGGCCGAAGCCCATGGCCTGAAGGTCACCGACGTGGCCACCGCCGTTGCCAATGCCGACCTGGTGATGATCCTCACCCCGGACGAGTTCCAGGGCCGCCTGTACAAGGAAGAGATCGAGCCGAACATCAAGAAGGGCGCCACCCTGGCCTTCTCCCACGGTTTCTCGATCCACTACAACCAGGTCGTACCGCGTGCCGACCTCGACGTGATCATGATCGCGCCGAAGGCCCCGGGCCACACCGTGCGCTCCGAGTTCGTCAAGGGCGGCGGCATCCCTGACCTGATCGCCATCTACCAGGACGCCTCCGGCAACGCCAAGAACGTCGCCCTGTCCTACGCCTGCGGCGTCGGCGGCGGCCGCACCGGCATCATCGAAACCACCTTCAAGGACGAGACCGAAACCGACCTGTTCGGCGAGCAGGCCGTGCTCTGCGGCGGTTGCGTCGAGCTGGTCAAGGCCGGTTTCGATACCCTGGTCGAAGCCGGTTACGCGCCGGAAATGGCCTACTTCGAGTGCCTGCACGAGCTGAAGCTGATCGTCGACCTGATGTTCGAAGGCGGCATCGCCAACATGAACTACTCGATCTCCAACAACGCCGAGTACGGCGAGTACGTCACCGGTCCGGAAGTGATCAACGAGCAGTCGCGCGAAGCCATGCGCAACGCGCTCAAGCGCATCCAGAACGGCGAGTACGCCAAGATGTTCATCAGCGAAGGCGCCACCAACTACCCGTCGATGACCGCCTACCGCCGTAACAATGCCGCGCACGGTATCGAAGTGGTCGGCGAGAAGCTGCGCGCGATGATGCCGTGGATCTCCGCCAACAAGATCGTCGACAAGACCAAGAACTAAGGTCTGCGATGTGCGAAAGAACGCGGCTCGATGCCGCGTTTTTTCATTCTGCGGCAAGGCTTCTGGTATAAAGCCTGGGCGTTGAGCGCTGCCCGAGAGGGCGCGCGGTGCGCCATTCTTCAAATCAGTTGCAAGGTGTTGTTCATGAGTGAAGGTCACGAAGAGCCGAAGCGGGGCGCCGACGAAGTCGAAAGCCTGCTGCCGATCGATGAGCATGTGGAGGAGGGGCAGGACGCCGAGGGGCGCAAGGTGCGTCATCGCGGCATCTACCTGCTGCCCAACCTGTTCACCACGGCCAACCTGTTCGCCGGTTTCTACGCCATCATCAATGCGATGAACGGCAACTTCTACGTTGCCGCGGCGGCGGTGTTCGTCGCCATGGTGCTCGACAGCCTGGATGGTCGTGTCGCCCGCCTGACCAACACGCAGAGCGCCTTCGGCGCCGAGTACGATTCGCTGTCCGACATGGTCGCCTTCGGCGTCGCCCCGGCCCTGCTGGCCTTCGAGTGGGCGCTGGGCAGCATGGGCAAGGTCGGCTGGATGGTCGCCTTCATCTATGTCGCCGGCGCGGCGCTACGCCTGGCGCGGTTCAACACGCAGATCGGCAGCGTCGACAAGCGCTACTTCATCGGCCTGGCCAGCCCGGCCGCAGCCGGCGTGGTGGCCGGTACGGTGTGGGCCTTCAGCGACTTCGGCATCAAGGGCTCGAACATGGCCTTCGCCGTGGCGGTGCTGGTGGCGGCGGCCGGCATGCTGATGGTCAGCAACATCAAGTACTACAGTTTCAAGGATCTCGATCTGAAGGGGCGCGTTCCCTTCGTCGCCATCCTCGCGGTGGTGCTGGTGTTCGCCGTGGTGTTCAGCGACCCGCCGCGTATCCTGCTGATCATCTTCCTCGCCTATGCGGCCTCCGGCCCCATTCAATATTTGTTGCAACTGCGCCGCCGCAAGACTGTGGACTGATGTAATAAAACCTCGGCTCCGCGGTCTATTGGCCCGTCACCTGCCTTTGCCGCGGAGCCATCATGCTGATTCGAATTCCTCCCGCTTCTGCCGCTTCCGAGTCCGAGGTCACCCCAGAAGCCGTTTACCTCTCCCGGCGCCGGTTCATGGGCGGCAGTCTCGGCCTGGCCTCGCTCGCCGCCTTGCCCGCGCTATCCTTCGCCGACGGCGGTCGTTACGCCGATGTGGAGGCGGTCGACGAGCCGGCCTGGTTCAAGGCCAAGCTCGAGAGCGTGCGCTGGCAGGCGGTTACCGCCGGCGACGAAGTCATCACGCCGTACAAGGATGCTTCGCGCTACAACAACTTCTACGAGTTCGGCCCCAACAAGGGCGACCCGGTGCGGCATGCCGCGCAGTTCAAGGTCGAGCCCTGGACGGTGCTGATCGATGGCGAGGTCGGCAAGCCCGGGCGCTACGACATGGCGGCGCTGGCTGAACCGCAGCTGTTGGAGGAGCGCATCTATCGGCTGCGCTGCGTCGAGGCCTGGTCGATGGTCATTCCCTGGCTGGGTTTTCCCCTGGCGGATCTGCTCAGCCAGGCCGAACCCACCAGTCAGGCCAGGTACGTGCGTTTCGAGACTCTGGTCGACGCCGAGCGCATGGTCGGGCAGCGCTCCGGGTTTTCCCTGATCGATTGGCCCTACGTCGAAGGCCTGCGTCTGGACGAGGCCATGCATCCGCTGGCCTTCATGGCGGTGGGCATGTATGGGCGCACGCTGCCGGCGCAGAACGGCGCGCCGTTGCGCCTGGTGGTGCCCTGGAAATACGGTTTCAAGAGCATCAAGTCCATCGTGCGCATCAGCCTGGTGCGGGACGAGCCGGTCAATACCTGGCAGGCGCTGGCACCCAATGAGTATGGCTTCTACGCCAACGTCAACCCGCAGGTGGATCATCCGCGCTGGTCGCAGGCGCAGGAGCGGCGTCTGCCGAGCAGCCTGTTCAGCCCCAATGTGATGAAGACCCGGCTGTTCAACGGCTACGACGAAGTCGCCGGCCTCTATAGCGACCTCGATCTAAGGAAGTACTACTGATGCGTTATGTCGGGTGGCGGAGCGCGGTATTCATGGCGGCCTTGGCGGTGCCGCTCTACTGGCTGTACCAGGCCTGGATCTTTGCTCTGGGCGCCGACCCAGGCAAGACGCTGGTCGATTATCTGGGGCTGGGCGCCCTGGTCCTGCTGTTGCTCACCCTGTCGATGACACCGCTGCAGCGTCTCAGCGGATGGGGTGGTTGGATCGCCGTGCGCCGGCAGCTTGGCCTCTGGTGCTTTACTTATGCCGTGCTGCATCTGTCGGCCTATGCGGTGTTCCTGGTGGGGCTGGATGTCGAGCAGTTGCTGGTCGATCTGCGCAAGCGGCCCTATATCATCGTCGGCATGCTGACCTTTATCGGTTTGCTGATGCTGGCTCTGACCTCCAATAGGTTCAGCATTCGCCGGCTCGGCAAGCGCTGGAAGGCGCTGCACCGGCTGGTTTATCCCATTCTGTTGCTGGCGCTGCTGCATATGCTCTGGGTCGTGCGCGCCGATCTGGGCGAGTGGCTGCTATATGCCGTGATCGGCGCCTTCCTCTTGCTGCTGCGTTTCCCGCCGGTATCTGCGGCTTGGCAGGGCTTTGGGCAGTGGCTGCGCAGCACTTTGCGTAGGAGTCCAATAAAAGCTTGACGCGTTTT
>NZ_AVOF01000672.1:0-916 GCF_000465935.2 Pseudomonas sp. EGD-AK9 | reverse complement strand
CAGCGGATTGCCGAACACATCCAGGCCGTCGCGGCGCTGGCAGGGCTGCGGCGCGATGCGCAGCTCGCGCTCGTGACAGCGCTGCCAGGGGCAGTCGCGCGGCCACAGGTGCGCCAGCTGCTGGGCCAGCGAGACCGGCGCCGAGTAGCGGTAATGGGTGTCGTGGAGAATCTGGTACAGCGCGCTGCTCATGAGGATTGCGTCCGCTGGCTGGCGTCGACATGGACGAAGAAGCGCAGGCCGAGCTGATCGGAGACCGTGCCGGCGGCCTGGCTGATGGCGGCGAGCAGATCGGCCAGGCCTTCGAGCACGGCGCGAATGCTGCCGGGACCGAACAAGGAGTTCTCCAGGCAGGCCAGGTCGAAGCCGGCCAGCTGCGCCTCCAGTTCCTGCAGCGGCAGCTGCGCCGGCAGTTCGAAGCGCTCGTCGAGGCGCTGCAGCGAACGCAGCAGCGTGCGCAGCTGGAAGATCACCGCATGCGGGTTCTGTTCGTCCAGCAGCAGCAGGTCGAGCACCGGGATCAGCTGCGCCGATGCCAGGTAGCGGGTGCGGTAGGTGATGCTGCTGTTGCCCAGCTCCAGCAGCCACTCCAGCGCCGACTGGTCGGTGGCGGCGCCGCTGCGCAGGAAGCCGGCGAAGGCGTCGCAGAGAAACTGCAGGCGCTCGATGCAGCGGCCGAGCATGAGAAAGCGCCAGCCGTCGTCGCGGGTCATGTCGTCGAGGGCGAAGCCGGACAGCGCCGCCAGCGACATCAGCAGGCGGTTGAGGAAATCCAGCAGCTCGCCGAAGTCGGCCGGCTGGCCCTCCAGCGCCTGCGCCTCGCGCTGCAGCTCGACCAGCGCCTGCCAGTTGGCCTGGGACAGCTTGCCGCGCACGCTGCCGGCGGCCCACTGCAGGCGCTGCAGGTTGGCGCGCA
>NZ_AVOF01000671.1:0-918 GCF_000465935.2 Pseudomonas sp. EGD-AK9 | reverse complement strand
GCAGACCGAACTGGCGCTGGCCGAGCTGGACGCGCAGCTGCAGGCGCTGCAGCACGAAGTGCGCGCGCTGAGCCAGCGCCAGGGCGAACTGCGCGCGCAACTGCAGGCCGACGATGCGCGGCGCAGCAGCCAGCAGGCGCTGTTCGCCGAGATCGAAGCGCAGCAGAGCGAGCACGCGCTGTGGCAGCAGCTCAACGGCCTGATCGGTTCGGCCGACGGTGCCAAGTTCCGCAAGTTCGCCCAGGGCCTGACCCTCGATCACCTGATCCACCTGGCCAACCGCCAGCTGGCGCGCCTGCACGGCCGCTACCAGCTGGCGCGCAAGGGCAGCGGCGAGCTGGAGCTGGAAGTGCTCGACACCTGGCAGGCCGACGTGGCGCGCGACTGCCGTACCCTGTCCGGCGGCGAGAGTTTCCTGGTCAGCCTGGCGCTGGCCCTGGCGCTGTCGGACCTGGTCAGCCACAAGACCAGCATCGATTCGCTGTTTCTCGACGAGGGCTTCGGCACCCTGGATGGCGAGACCCTGGAGGTGGCCCTGGATGCGCTGGACAACCTCAACGCCAGCGGCAAGACCATCGGCGTGATCAGCCACGTCGAGGCGATGAAGGAGCGCATCCCGGTGCAGCTGCGCGTATACAAGGGCGTCGGCCTCGGCTACAGCCGGCTCGACGCGCGTTTTGCGGTGAAGGAAGGAGCATAGCGATGTTGATGCAAGCCAATGAGTCCACCCTGCTGCTGATCGACCTGCAGGAGCGCCTGCTGCCGGCCATCGACGGCGCCGCCGAGCTGGCCGAGCAGGCCGCCTGGCTGCTGCGTCTGGCGCAGCGCCTGCAGGTGCCGGTGATCGCCACCGAGCAGTACCCCAAGGGCCTGGGGCCGACCCTGGCGCCGCTGCGCGAACTGCTGCCGGCGGGCGCG
>NZ_AVOF01000670.1:0-919 GCF_000465935.2 Pseudomonas sp. EGD-AK9 | reverse complement strand
GAAGCGACGAGAAACACGCCGCCGCGAACCGCGCTTGTGTCAAGGTACGTGCGGACGAACTGCTCGCTCAGCTCATTGAAGTCTTCTTTTGTTTCCGCCAGACGCGCGCGGTTGAACATGTTGTAGTTTGGGTTGGAATCGAGCTCGTGGCCGGGCTCGACGATAAAATGGCCGATTTTCGTCGGCACCTGCTCGGACTGCGGATGGCGGTCTGCTTTCCGTTTGACGATTTTTTTCAGTTCCCCGTCGAGAAAGTCCTTCAGCTCGCTTTCTTCAAATTCTTCCGTATCAAGGGTCTGGAAGTGCTTGAACTGCTTGTTCGCCTGCTCATCTTTGCCTTCCACCTGTATGACATAAAAGGATAAAAACCGAATTTCAAAATCCATATATAAACTCACCTTATTCGCGTATTGTACAGCTTCTCAAGTATAGAAAAAACAGCAATCATGCGTCAATTGGGAGAATGGAATAATCATGACCATGAAAGGGAAATGTAGTCAAATAGAAGGCATCTCATACGGAAAGGAATGGTTCGATGAAGGAAACAAGCCCGATTCCTCAGCCGAAGACGTTTGGACCGCTCGGCAATTTGCCTTTAATCGATAAAGACAAGCCGACGCTTTCGCTGATCAAACTGGCGGAAGAACAGGGCCCGATTTTTCAAATCCATACACCCGCGGGCACGACCATTGTAGTGTCCGGCCACGAATTGGTGAAAGAGGTTTGTGATGAAGAACGGTTTGATAAAAGCATTGAAGGCGCCTTGGAAAAGGTTCGCGCATTTTCCGGTGACGGATTGTTTACGAGCTGGACGCATGAGCCTAACTGGAGAAAAGCGCACAACATTCTGATGCCGACGTTCAGCCAGCGGGCCATGAAGGACTATCATGAGAAAATGGTCGATATCGCTGTTCAGCTC
>NZ_AVOF01000669.1:0-921 GCF_000465935.2 Pseudomonas sp. EGD-AK9 | reverse complement strand
CACCACTGCCCGCCGCCGAACCGGCGGCCGAACCGGCGGCCGCGCTGAGCAATCCGGCGCACTGGCAATGGCCGGACGAAACCGACCTGGGCGCCACCGAGGTGCTGGCCTATCAGGGCCTGTTCCGCCGCTGGGGCCTCGACTACGACCCGCGCAACGCCCAGGTGGTGTGTCGTTTCGCCCGCCAGCACCAGCTCGGCTGCCTGCACCAGCCGGCCAATCTGGACGAGCTGCAGAGGCTCAACCTGCCGGCGGTGATCGGCCTGAGCAACGCCGTCGGCCAGCGCTTTCACGCCACCCTGGTCGGCCTCGACGTCCTCCAGGGCAGCGCCACCCTGGAGGTCGCCGGCGACACCCAGCGGGTCGACCTCGGCGAACTGCGCGAGCTGCTGCAAGGCAACCAGCTGCTGCTTTGGCGCATGCCGCCGGGTTATCAGGAGCCGGTGCGCCCGGAAACCAGCAGCCCGGTGATCCCCTGGCTGGATGCCCGCCTGGCCCAGCTGCAGGGCCGCGCGGCGCCGCCGGTGCCGCGCCAGCATTACGACGAACAGCTGCAGCTACAGGTGCTGGCCTTCCAGCACCACTACCAGCTGGTCACCGACGCGGTGATCGGACCGCAGACCCTGATCCGGCTCGCCGCCCTGACCGAGCCCGGCGTGCCCCTGCTGACCGCGGCCGAAGCGGACTGGGAGTGAGACGCCATGTCCTACATCCTCAATGCCCTGAAACAGTCGGAGAACCAACGCAGCCGCGGCGATATCCCGCACGTGGACACGCAGCAGGAAATCGCCGGCAGCACCTACCGGCCGGCAAAGGGCCGCGGCCTGTGGCGCTGGTGGGCGCTGCTCGCCAGTGCCGCCCTGTTACTGCTCCTGGCCTGGGTGGTGGCCGGCAAGCTCGGCGCGCCGGCCGACGCGCCGC
>NZ_AVOF01000668.1:0-923 GCF_000465935.2 Pseudomonas sp. EGD-AK9 | reverse complement strand
CCGACGGGGCGGCGCCGGCCGATACCGGACGGCGCTACGCGCGGGTGGCCGGCGACTACAACCCGATCCACCTGTATGCGGCCAGCGCCAAGCTGTTCGGCTTTCCCCGCGCCATCGCCCATGGCTTGTGGAACAAGGCGCGCTGCCTGGCCGAGCTGCAGGGGCGGCTGCCGCTGGCGGGTTACGAGGTGGAGGTGCGTTTCCAGAAGCCGGTGCTGCTGCCGGCGCATGTCGCGCTGCAGGCCAGCGAACCCGCGGCGAGCGGCCAGTTCCGCCTGCTCGGCGCGGGCGACGTGCCGCATATGGCCGGCAGCTGGCAGCCGCTGCAAGCCTGAAGTAGCCCGGATGCCATCCGGGGGCCGGGATGCACCTTTGCCGGGTTGCATCCGGGCTACGCGCCGGTCAAGCGCCGCTTGCAGCACGCCCCGTTCGAGCCGAAGCTATGCGGCTCGAAAGGAGCCCGTCATGAACCTGCCCGAACTCACCGCCCGTCTGCACGCCATCCGCGACGGCAACCAGTGGAAGCGCTTCCATAGCCCGAAGAACCTGGCCATGGCCGCCAGCGTGGAGATGGCCGAGCTGGTGGAGATCTTCCAGTGGCTGTCCGAGGACGAATCGCGCCAGTTGCCGGCGGACAAGCTCGCCCATGCCGGCCAGGAAGTCGGCGACATCGTGCTCTACCTGCTGCTGCTGTGCAGCGAACTGGGTCTGGACATGGAGCAGGTGGTGCGGGCCAAGCTGGCCGATAGCGAAAGGCGCTTCGGCCAATGAGCGACCGCCACTTCGACGAGCTGGCGACCCGTTTCGCCGAGAAGATCTACGGCGGCGCCAAGGGCGCCATCCGCCTCGCCGTGCTCCAGGCCGACCTGGCCGAGGCGCTGCCCGAGCGTCCGCTGCGGGTGCTCGATGTCGGCGCCGGGCTC
>NZ_AVOF01000667.1:0-926 GCF_000465935.2 Pseudomonas sp. EGD-AK9 | reverse complement strand
AGAGGTTGCAGAAAAACTGAGAAACGTCATGGTCAGCTCGTTCGAAACAATTTATCAGACAGCGGCAACACATAAAGTGGATATGCGTTTGGCGGCTTACATGACGGGCATCAGAAAATCGGCAGAAGCATCGCGATTCCGCGGATGGGTCTAATTTGAGAAGCCTCCGCAAAATAATTTTGCGTTTGTTTTTTGCCTAAAGAGCAAAAATCGCAAAATAAATTTGCGTTCAAGATCGGAAATAGAGAAAGATGATCACCTGTTAGACAAATTTCTGTTCGATTCAACAAGTTTTTTCAGCAAAAGACAAGAAAATGGCATGATTCTTGCATTTTTCATAACACGAGGGGGACTACATATGACAGTCACATACGCGCACGAACCATTTACCGATTTTACGGAAGCAAAGAATAAAACTGCATTTGGGGAGTCATTGGCCTTTGTAAACACTCAGCTCGGCAAACATTATCCGCTTGTCATAAATGGAGAAAAAATTGAAACGGACCGCAAAATCATTTCCATTAACCCGGCAAATAAAGAAGAGATCATTGGGTACGCGTCTACAGCAGATCAAGAGCTTGCTGAAAAAGCAATGCAAGCCGCATTACAGGCATTTGATTCCTGGAAAAAACAAAGACCGGAGCACCGCGCGAATATTCTCTTTAAGGCAGCGGCTATTTTGCGCAGAAGAAAGCATGAATTTTCAAGCTATCTTGTGAAGGAAGCGGGAAAACCGTGGAAGGAAGCAGATGCGGACACGGCTGAAGCGATAGACTTTTTAGAGTTCTATGCGCGCCAAATGTTAAAGCTCAAGGAAGGGGCTCCGGTGAAGAGCCGTGCTGGCGAGTTCAATCAATATCATTACGAAGCGCTTGGCGTCGGCATCGTCATTTCTCCATTTAACTTCCCGCTCGCGATTATGGCGG
>NZ_AVOF01000666.1:0-931 GCF_000465935.2 Pseudomonas sp. EGD-AK9 | reverse complement strand
ATCGAGGCGGCGCGCGCCGGCGAGGCCGGGCGCGGTTTCGCCGTGGTCGCCGACGAGGTGCGCACCCTGGCCAGTCGCACCCAGCAGTCCACCGGCGAGATCCAGGCGATGATCCAGCGCCTGCAGAGCGGCGCCCGCGATGCGGTGACGGCGATGCAGCAGAGCGCGCAGCTGGCCGAGGACAACCTCAGCCATATCCGCCAGGCCAGCGAGGTGCTCGACGCCATAGTCGGCGCGGTGGACGGCATAAACGCGCTGAACGCGCAGATCGCCACCGCCGCCGAACAGCAGAGCCAGGTGGCGCAGGAGATCGACCAGCGCGTGACCCATATCTCCAGCCTGGCCGAACGCAGCCAGGGCGAGACCGCAAGCGTGGTGCAGGTCAGTGCGCAGATTCACGGCGAGGTGCGCCAGCTCAACCAGCAGCTGGATCGTTTCCGTACCTGAATAGCTGGTGCGCACGGCGCCGCCTGCCGACGTCGGACGGCGGGCGGCGCGACAACTGCGGTAAAACACCGCGCTTGGCCTGATCGGGCCGAGTGGCGATACTGGCCGCCCGTTTTTTTCCGGAAGGCGTCGCGATGAAGTTCAAAGCCCTGCTGCTGGCCTGCGCCTGCCTGACCCTGGTCGCCTGCGGCGGCGTCGATCCCGATTCGCCGCTGGGCCAGCGCCAGGCGCTGTTCAAGCAGATGCTCAAGGTCAGCGAGGACCTCGGCGGCATGCTGCGCGGGCGCATTGCCTACGACGAGGCCGGCTTTATCGCCGGCGCCGCCGAGCTGGAGCGCCTGTCGCGCCAGCCCTGGCAGCACTTTCCGCAGGTCCGCGACGACGAGCGCAGCAAGGCCACCGACGAGGTCTGGCAGCGGCAGGCGCAGTTCCAGCAGCTGGCGCGCGAGCTGGAGCAGGCCACCGCCGCCCTGGTGCAGGCCAC
>NZ_AVOF01000665.1:0-942 GCF_000465935.2 Pseudomonas sp. EGD-AK9 | reverse complement strand
TTATGGCGTCATCTAGTTCTTTTTTGCGGTGTCCGTGGACATTAAGCCAAACTGATGAAAAACCGTCATAGTATTCCTTGCCATTTATGTCTTTGACTTTGATTCCAGTCCCGCTTTCGATGATTAAGGGGTTTTCATCATAATCTTTCATTTGGGTAAATGGCAGCCAGAGGTGCTTTTTACTTTTTTCTATCAAATCATGAGTCATGGTCTTCCTCCCACTCGATTAAAATAGGCTGCTTCTCCAGATCATGTATGTACGTGTTTACATCATTGGATCCATCAATAAAAAAGACTCGGCAGCCCTCTTCAGTCCCGTATTCTTTCATTGCTGTAATACGCTGATAGCCCATTTTCTTACCCGCAACATAGCCTGTTATGTAATCCGGATCGTCCGACCAGCATAATTCTGCAACGGCTGCCGGGTGCCAGCTTACCTTTGAAGCGAGCGCAAGGGCCTCTTTTATTCTTGAATGAGCTGGCACGTGACTGTGAAGCGCCCATTTTTCAAAATTAGCGTCCGGCCAATCCATTCTGGAGACCCGCACCCCTTTTTCTTTTGTTTGATCCATTCGCTTTCCTGTATGAATATCAAACAACACCGCACCCCTGACATCTGACCATTCAGGGATTTGTTCATATGCTTTTTCAATCACGTCTCGTGAAACGCCTTCTTTTTCCAATAACAATCGGGCCAGCTTTTGCCCTTCTTCCGGGCAGCTCACTTCATTCGTATGCACAGGCAATGGCTGAATGGTTTTTATCGATTCATATACCTCTTCAAATTGAATTTGCATAAAATCAGGTTTTCCTCTTGAATGGGATAACCCTTTTTCTAATAAAGCATTGACTGTATGCTTCATCTCATGGAAAGGAATAAGCCGTTCTCCGCCGGATATATGCTTTCCGCCGTCTTCATGAGATCCATTCATAGAAGCCCTC
>NZ_AVOF01000664.1:0-945 GCF_000465935.2 Pseudomonas sp. EGD-AK9 | reverse complement strand
ATAAAAGCCTAATATTTGTAAGGAGGATTATGGATGAAGAATCAATCCAATTTACCGCTTTATCAGCTGTTTGTTCATCCAAAAGATTTGCGTGAATTAAAAAAGGATATATGGGACGATGATCCGGTGCCAGCTGTGATGAAGGTAAATCAAAAAAGGCTGGATATTGATATCGCTTATCGGGGATCACATATCAGAGACTTCAAAAAGAAGTCATACCATATTTCCTTTTATCAGCCGAAAACATTCCGCGGCGCGAGAGAGATTCACTTAAATGCGGAGTATAAAGACCCTTCCTTGATGAGAAACAAATTGTCTCTGGATTTTTTCTCGGAGCTAGGGACACTGTCTCCAAAGGCAGAGTTTGTGTTTGTAAAGGTGAATGGGAAGAATGAAGGGGTTTATCTTGAACTTGAATCCGTAGATGAATATTATTTGGCGAAAAGGAAGCTGGCTGATGGCGCGATTTTTTACGCGGTGGATGATGATGCTAACTTTTCTCTGATGAGCGATTTGGAAAAGGAAACGAAGACGTCGCTGGAGCTTGGATATGAAAAGAAGACAGGGACTGTGGAAGATGATTTTTATTTACAGGATATGATTTTTAAAATTAATACTGTCCCTAAAGCTCAGTTTAAGTCAGAAGTGACAAAGCATGTGGATGTCGATAAGTATTTGCGCTGGCTTGCCGGTATTGTATTCACCTCGAACTATGACGGGTTTGTCCACAACTACGCATTATACAGAAGCGGGGAAACCGGATTATTTGAGGTGATTCCTTGGGATTATGATGCGACCTGGGGCAGGGATATCCATGGAGAGCGGATGGCTGCCGATTATGTAAGAATTCAAGGATTTAATACACTAACCGCCCGGATATTGGATGAATCCGAGTTTCGCAAGTCCTACAAGCGCCTGTTAGAAAAAACGCTCCAATCTCTTTTT
>NZ_AVOF01000663.1:0-958 GCF_000465935.2 Pseudomonas sp. EGD-AK9 | reverse complement strand
AAAATGACAAATGTAGAACCAAAGGCTTCGAGCACGACATAGGCGCCGGCGATGGAAGCGTAATGGCTGACGATCGGAAATAAGGTAATGCCGGAAACGAACGCGAATGTATATACAAACGCATACCCGACCGCTTTTCTTCTGCGCATCCAGAAGGCCAGAATAATCATCGCCACTTCAAGAATAGAAAGCGGCAGCATCAAAGCGACAGGAACAAATTGGCCGATAAAAAGGCCGACAGTCGCGATCAGCAATGTGAAGACAAAGACTGTCAAAATGCGTTGCATGATCGATTGCTTACTCTCGTGAACCGTAGCTTGCATGTCAAAAATCCTCCTAAAAAATGATCTTAAAGGTCTATTATATAAAAATTGGATGAAATATGTATATGTTTTAAGGAGAATTTAATGAAAACAAACGCCCTTTACATTATCATTTTGATTCTTTCCTTTTCAGCGAAAAACGGTGCTTTTCTATTTTCTCAATTTGGGTAATCTGAGAATCATGAACCGTAATCTGAACGGTGCCGAAATCGAGTGTTTCCAGCGAGCTGATGATTTTTTCAATCACTTCCGGATCAATCGTTGATTTTGAAACCAAAAGACCTTCCCCCCTGTTGAATAGGTTTTAATTCACAGTATTCTTATAAGAATTATAATATTATGTTTTTTTCGATAAATCAATGGTGATTTCTGTTCAAATCAAAAAGGCATATGATCACCCGGTGACGGACAATCATATGCCTAGAAACTTCCTATTTGTTTTCTTCCAATTCCTCAACAATACAGCGGACACCCATGTTTTCTAATGCCTGCTTCAGCGTACCGTACGTTTCATATTCACTAAAATCAAGCCCCAATTGAATCGATGTTTGGGCCACATCCGGGCGAATCCCTGAAAATACGGCTTTGACGCCTAATAAGAAAAGTGTTTTAGACAGGTTGTACAATTGCTGAGC
>NZ_AVOF01000662.1:0-16094 GCF_000465935.2 Pseudomonas sp. EGD-AK9 | reverse complement strand
TGGATATGTGCGAGCTGGCCGGCCTGGTCGTCGCCGAGCACCTCGACGCGGATCGCCGGCTCCAGCTCGGCCAGCGCCGCCTGGTAGACGCGGGCGATGGCATCGAAGCGCAGCGCCGGCTTGAAGGTCTTGCCCACCGCGGTCAGCGGAATGGCCTCGACTATCCAGACGTCCCTGGGCACCGCGGCGCGCTCGGGAATATGCGCGGCGGCATGTTCGAGCAACTCGGCCTCGCCGGCCTGGGCGCCGGGCTTGAGCTGGACGTAGACCACCGGCAGTTCGCCGGCCTTCTCGTCGGGTTTGCCGACCGCGGCCGCCAGGGCCACGGCCGGGTGCTTGTGCAGCGCCTCCTCGATCAGCTGCGGATCGATGTTGTGGCCGCCGCGGATGATCAGGTCCTTGCTGCGCCCGGTCAGCCAGATGTAGCCGTCTTCGTCCATGCGGCCGAGGTCGCCGGTATTGAACCAGTCACCGTCGACCCAGATGCCGGCGTTCTTGCTCGCCTGCAGGTAGCCCTTGAACACCGTGGCGCCGCGGATGCACAGGTTGCCGATCTCGTTGGGCGCGGCCTCGCGCAGGTACTGTCCCTGCTCGTCGAGCAGCTTGATGCGCACCTCGCAGTAGGGCATGCGCAGGCCGATGGAGCCGGGGCGGCGTTCGCCGGCCGGCGGATTGGCGCAGCTGCCGCAGGTGCCTTCGGTAAGGCCGTAGCCTTCGATCAGGCACAGTCCGGTCTTGGCCTCGAACTGGCGGATCAGCGCCACCGGCATCGGCGCGGCGCCGCACAGGGCGTATTTCAGCGAGCTCAGGTCATGCCCCGCGCTGGGCACCTGCAGCAGGCCGGCGTAGATGGTCGGCACGCCGCTGAAGAAGCTGACCTTGTGGCGCTCGATGATCTTCCAGAAATTGCCGATAAGCTTGGGGTTGCGATAGCCCTGCGGGGTGGCCAGCAGCACCTCGGCGCCGCCGATGAAGGCGGTCAGGCCGGTGACGATCACGCCGTTGACGTGAAACAGCGGCAGGCCGCAGAGGGTCACGTCGCCGGGGGCGAAGCGGGTCACCAGGTTCATGCTGTAGGCCATGGCCACCTCGTTGCCGTGGCTGTGCGGCGCCAGCTTGGGCGTGCCGGTGGTGCCGCCGGTGTGGAAGTAGCTGGCGACGTCCTCGGCCTGGATGATCCGGCCGCTCTCCAGGTGGTCGCTCGGGCAGGCGGCGATGGTCTCGTCGAAGTCCAGCACGCCGTCCGGCAGCGCCCCGCGCTGGGCCTTGAGCGCGCTGCGCTGGGGCTCGGGCAGCAGGTTGGCGAGATCCACGCAGAGCACCGCCTTGAGCGCCGGCAACTGGCCGCGCAGGGCCTCGACCTTGGCCCACAGGTCGGTGCCGGGGAAGGGCGCCAGGGTGACCAGCAGCTCGGAGTCCGAGGCGTGGATCAGCTCGGCGATATGCTCGGGCTCGAGCAGCGGGTTGATCGCGTTGACGATGCCGGCCGCCTCGCCGCCCCAGATGGTGAAGTGGGTCTGCGGCAGGTTGGGCAGCAGGAAGGACACCGCCTTGCCCGGGCGCAGGCCGAGGCGGTGGAAGGCGTTGGCGGTCTGGGTGATCTTGCCCAGCAGCTCGGCGTAGCTCAGGCGCAGCGGCTGTTCCTCGCCGTCGCCCTGGAGGATGAACGACAGCGCCGGGGCGTCCGGCTGGGCGACGGCCGTGCGGCGGATCAGCTCGTAGGTGCTGGCGGGCAGGTCGCGAGCACTGAGCGGGGTTTTCTCGATCTGCTCGATATCCTGCAGGGTGCGGATCAGCGGCGCTGTCGTCATTGATGCATCTCTCAGTGGGGGCGGCGGGTATCTGCAGCCGGTTCAGGGAGAAGCCGGGGGCCGTGCCAGCGAACCGCGGCGACGCCGAGAACCGCTGGTGCGCGCGGCGCACCCCTGCCGGTCAGTCGGCGAGCCGTTGGCTCAGCCAGGCGGCGATATCGCGAATCTCCTCCGGCAGCACCTCGTGCGCCATCGGGTAGTCGCGCCATTGCACCGGCACCCCGCAGGCGTGCAGACGGTCGAACGCGGCGCGGCCCATGTCGGGCGTCACCACGTCGTCGAATCTGCCATGCAAACACAGCACCGGCAGTTGTCTTTTTGTATCCGTCAGCGGCATGTCGTCGCTGAAGGTCGGCGCGTAGGTCGAGAGTGCCAATACCCCGCCCAGGGTGTGCGGGTAACGCAGAAAGGCGGTATGCAGCACCACCGCGCCGCCCTGGGAGAAACCGGCGAGGACGATGCGCGCCGGTTCGATGCCGCTGGCGCGCTCGGCCTCGATCAACTCGATCACCTGCTGCGCCGACTGCTCCAGCTGCGCCTGGTCGATGGCGCGCGCCGGGCTCATGGCGAGGATGTCGTACCAGCTCGGCATGCTCCAGCCGCCGTTGATGGTGACGGGGCGGGTCGGCGCCTGCGGCAGGACGAAGCGGGTGCTGGGCAACTGTTCCTGCAGGGTTTCGGCTACCGGGAGGAAGTCGTAGCGATCGGCGCCCAGGCCGTGCAGCCAGATCACGCTGGCATCGGCAGGTTGTGGGGGCTGCAGGATCATGGGTGCGGTCATTGGTAGCTCCGGTGTGGTGCGTGTGCTTCAAATTGGGGCGGCGCCCTTTTCGAGGCTTGGCTAATCTGTGAATAAGTTGTCGCACGGGTGCAACTTTTGCTCTTGACCAGTCCGTATGCTGCTTTTTGCAAGGCGCTGGTACGGGGCTTGCTATAGCTGACCCGGACTGACGACGCGTGTGGTAACGGTAACACTGTGCCATCGCCGCACGCTCAACAGGCAGGAATCTGCTGTGTGGGGTTCCTTACCAGTTCGTCGGCGCGAACCTTCGCGCCGGCGGATGACGATCCGTCTCTGGCCCGTTCGACCAATGGGCAGGGCGAGGGCAGTTGGCCAGCAGAGGGTAATGCCGACTAGACTCACGCCTGAGGTCCGATCTTCCCGTCGATACCGTTGCTGCCAGCGGATCGCGTGCCTCATAAGGGTGGGGAAGCAGGACCGAGACTCCAACACAACAAGAGCAACTGGAGGTTTTAATGAAGATGGTGAAATCCACCCTGGCTGTGCTGACCACCGCAGCCGTACTCGGTGTCAGCGGCTTCGCGCAGGCGGGCGCTACCCTGGATGCGGTACAGAAGAAGGGCTTCGTGCAGTGCGGGATCAGCGATGGTCTGCCGGGCTTCTCCTACGCCGACGAGAAAGGCAATTACCTGGGCCTGGACGTCGACGTCTGCCGCGCCGTAGCGGCTGCGGTGTTCGGCGATGCGACCAAGGTCAAGTACAGTCCGCTGACCGCCAAGGAGCGCTTCACCGCGCTGCAGTCCGGCGAAGTCGACATCCTCTCGCGCAACACCACCTGGACCAGCTCGCGCGACGCGGCCCTGGGCCTGAACTTCACCGGCACCAACTACTACGACGGTCAGGGCTTCCTGGTTAACAAGAAGCTGGGCGTATCCAGCGCCAAGGAACTGGACGGCGCCACCGTGTGCATCCAGGCCGGTACCACCACCGAGCTGAACCTCTCCGACTACTTCCGTGCCAACGGCATGAAGTACACCCCCATCACCTACGATACCTCCGACGAGAGCGCCAAGTCGGTCGAAGCCGGCCGTTGCGACGTGCTGACCTCCGACCAGTCGCAGCTGTACGCGCAGCGCATCAAGCTGGCCAACCCGGACGACTACGTGGTGCTGCCGGAAGTCATCTCCAAGGAACCGCTGGGCCCGGTGGTACGCCAGGGTGACGAGGAGTGGTTCGACATCGTGCGCTGGAGCCTGTTCGCCATGCTCAACGCCGAGGAACTGGGCGTGACTTCGGCCAACGTCGAAGAAATGGCCAAGTCCACCAAGAACCCCGACGTCGCCCGTCTGCTCGGCGCCGAAGGCGAGTTCGGCAAGGATCTGAAGCTGCCGAAGGACTGGGCGGTGCAGATCGTCAAGCAAGTGGGTAACTACGGCGAGAGCTTCGACCGCAACGTCGGTGCCGGCAGCGAGCTGAAGATCGAGCGTGGCCTCAATGCCCTGTGGAACAAAGGTGGTCTGCAGTACGCACCGCCGGTGCGTTGATCGTCTGTATCGGCGCGCCAGCTCGGCGCGCCGGTTGTTCCTGATGACGTGAACCCCATGCCCGCGCCCGCGGGCATGGGGCTTCCAAGAGGGCTGTTATGCAAACTACTGCTAATGTCCCGCGCCCGCGAGGATCGGTCTGGACCGACCCCCAGGTGCGCGCGTGGCTATTCCAGATCATCGCCGTGGTCGCCGTCGTGGCGCTCGGCTGGTTCCTGTTCCAGAACACCCAGGCCAACCTCGAGAAGCGCGGGATCATTTCCGGCTTCAGTTTCCTGGGTAACAGTGCCGGATTCGGCATTGCCCAACACCTGATCGACTACAGCGAGAGCGATACCTACGGACGGGTGTTCGTCATCGGCCTGCTCAACACCTTGCTGGTGTCGGTGATCGGCATCGTCCTGGCCACCATCCTCGGCTTCATCCTCGGGGTGGCGCGGCTGTCGCCGAACTGGCTGATCAGCAAGCTGGCCACCGTCTATATCGAGATCTTCCGCAACATCCCGCCGCTGCTGCAAATTCTCTTCTGGTACTTCGCGGTGTTCCTCACCCTGCCGGGGCCCCGGCAGAGCCTGGAGATCGGCGAGACCTTCTTCCTCAACAGCCGCGGCCTGTACCTGCCGGCGCCGAGCCCGTCGGAGAGCTTCGGCCTGTTCGTCGGCGTGCTGCTGGCGACCATCGTCGCCATCGTGGTGATGGGGCGCTGGGCCAAGGCGCGCCGCGAGGCCACCGGCAAGGTGTTTCACGCCTTCTGGGCGTCGCTGGCGATGATCGTGGTGATCCCCGGCCTGGCCGTGCTGATCGGCGGCAACCCGCTGCAGTGGAGCGTGCCGGAGCTGACCGGTTTCAACTTCCGCGGCGGCTGGGTGATGATTCCCGAGCTGATGGCCCTGACCCTGGCGCTGACCATCTACACCGCGGCCTTCATCGCCGAGAACGTGCGCTCCGGGATCATGGCGGTGAGCCATGGCCAGACCGAGGCGGCGCGCTCGCTGGGCCTACGCCCGGCGGTCACCTTGCGCCTGGTGATCATCCCGCAGGCCCTGCGCGTGATCATCCCGCCGCTGACCAGCCAGTACCTCAACCTGGCGAAGAACTCCTCGCTGGCGGCCGGCATCGGCTACCCGGACATGGTCTCGCTGTTCGCCGGCACGGTGCTCAACCAGACCGGCCAGGCGATCGAGGTGATCGCCATCACCATGAGCGTGTACCTGGCGATCAGCATCAGCATTTCCCTGCTGATGAACTGGTACAACAAGCGCATTGCGCTGATCGAGCGGTAAGGAGCAGCCATGCAGACTCATACCTTCAAACCGGACCTGCCGCCGCCGCGCCTGAGCGTCGGCGCACTGGGTTGGCTCAAAGCCAACCTGTTCTCCAACTGGTTCAACAGCCTGTTGACCCTGTTCGCCCTCTATCTGATCTGGCTGATCGTGCCGCCGCTGCTGCAGTGGGCCTTCATCGACGCCACCTGGAGCGGCACCACCCGGGCCGACTGCACCGGCGGCGGCGCCTGCTGGGTGTTCATCCAGCAGCGCTTCGGCCAGTTCATGTACGGTTTCTACCCGAGCGAACTGCGTTGGCGGGTCGATACCACCCTGTGGCTGGCGATCATCGGCGCGGCGCCGCTGTTCGTGCCGCAGATGCCACGCAAGGCGCTGTACGGCCTGGCCTTCCTGGTGATCTACCCGATCATCGCCTGGTGCCTGCTGCACGGCGGCGTGTTCGGCCTCAGCCTGGTCTCCACCAGCCAGTGGGGCGGCCTGATGCTGACCCTGGTGATCGCCGCGGTCGGCATCACCGGCGCGCTGCCGCTGGGCATCCTGCTGGCGCTGGGACGGCGTTCGGACATGCCGGCGATCCGCGTCATCTGCGTGACCTTCATCGAGTTCTGGCGCGGCGTGCCGCTGATCACCGTGCTGTTCATGTCCTCGGTGATGCTGCCGCTGTTCCTGCCCGAAGGCATGCACTTCGACAAGCTGATGCGCGCGCTGATCGGGGTGATCCTGTTCCAGTCCGCCTACATCGCCGAGGTGGTACGCGGCGGCCTGCAGGCCATTCCCAAGGGCCAGTACGAGGCGGCCGCGGCCATGGGCCTGGGCTACTGGCGGATGATGGGCCTGGTGATCCTGCCGCAGGCGCTGAAGCTGGTGATCCCCGGCATCGTCAACACCTTTATCGCGCTGTTCAAGGACACCAGCCTGGTGATCATCATCGGCCTGTTCGACCTGCTCAACAGCATCAAGCAGGCGACCACCGACCCGGCCTGGCTGGGCATGGCCACCGAGGGCTACGTGTTCGCCGCGCTGATCTTCTGGATTTTCTGTTTCGGCATGTCCCGCTACTCCCTGCATCTGGAGAGAAAGCTGGATACCGGCCACAAGCGTTAGGAGTGAGTTATGAGTGAAGCCATCAAGAAGTCGTCCAGCGCCGAGCCGATGATCCTCATGCAGGCGGTGCACAAGTGGTACGGCCAGTTCCACGTGCTCAAGGACATCAACCTCAGCGTGCAGCAGGGCGAGCGCATCGTCCTCTGCGGCCCGTCCGGCTCGGGCAAGTCCACCACCATCCGCTGCCTCAACCGCCTGGAGGAACACCAGCAGGGGCGCATCGTGGTCGACGGCACCGAGCTGACCAGCGACCTCAAGCACATCGAGGCGATCCGCCGCGAAGTGGGCATGGTGTTCCAGCACTTCAACCTGTTCCCGCACCTGACCGTGCTGCAGAACTGCACCCTGGCGCCGATGTGGGTACGCAAGATGCCCAAGCGCCAGGCCGAGGAAGTCGCCATGCACTTTCTCGAGCGCGTGCGTATCCCCGAACAGGCGCACAAGTACCCGGGTCAGCTCTCCGGCGGCCAGCAGCAGCGCGTGGCGATCGCCCGCGCGCTGTGCATGAAGCCGAAGATCATGCTGTTCGACGAGCCGACCTCGGCGCTCGACCCGGAGATGGTCAAGGAAGTGCTCGACACCATGATCGGCCTGGCCGAGGACGGCATGACCATGCTCTGCGTGACCCACGAAATGGGCTTCGCCCGCACCGTGGCGAACCGGGTGATCTTCATGGACAAGGGCGAGATCGTCGAAGAGGCCGAGCCCAACACCTTCTTCACCAACCCGCAGAACGAGCGCACCAAGCTGTTCCTCAGTCAGATCCTGCACTGAGGCGGTTGCGCTGTGAACAGGGGGAGTCTTCGGGCTCCCTTTTTCATGGGGCCCAGAGGCGCCGCGCGCACCGCAGACCCAAACCCTCCGTTCGCTGGTGCGCATGGCCTAGACGGCCCAGCGACACCCTACAGGCCTGTAGCCCTGGAGCGCTTATGAACCACCCCAATGCCGAACTGATCCAGCGTTTCTATACGGCCTTCCAGCGCCTGGATGCCGAGGCCATGGTGGCCTGCTACGCCGCGGACATTCATTTCTCCGACCCGGTGTTCACCGACCTGCGCGGCGCCGCGGCCGGCGATATGTGGCGCATGCTGTGCAGCCGCGCCGAAGGCTTTTCGCTGACCTTCGATGCGGTGCAGGCCGACGACCGCCAGGGCAGCGCTCACTGGGTCGCCAGCTACCGCTTCAGCGCCACCGGGCGCCAGGTGGTCAACCGCATCCAGGCGCAGTTTCGCTTCGAGGGCGGACTGATAGTCGAGCACCGCGACCAGTTCGACCTGTGGCGCTGGGCCGGCCAGGCGCTCGGCGCCAAGGGCCTGCTGCTGGGCTGGGCGCCGCCGGTGCAGGGGGCCATCCGCCGGCAGGCGGCCAAGGGCCTGGCGCAGTTTCGCCAGGGACGCCAGGCGGCCGGCTGAGGCGCGCGGCTGAACGCAGTGGTAGGCTTGCCGGTCATAGCCTTCAATTAGGGATGCAGGCGCCTGTTGCCGCACCCAGCCACCCTCAGCCGAGATCCTGCCGTGACCGAATTGCTCGTAGCCGTGAAACAGGCCAAGGCCTGGGGCGTCCATGCCGTCACCGCCAGCGGGGTGATACTCGCCTTGCTGGCCCTGCTCGCCGTGCTCGACAGCCAGCCCAAGCAGTGCCTGCTGTGGCTCGGCCTGGCGCTGCTGGTCGATGGCCTGGACGGCTCGCTGGCGCGGCGCTACGACGTCAAGGGTGTGCTGCCGCACTTCGACGGCTCGACCCTGGACCTGGTGATCGACTACCTCACCTACGTGTTCATCCCGGCGATCTTCCTCTACCGCTTTATCCCGCTGCCCGATTTCACCGCGCTGTTCGCCGTGGGCCTGATCCTGGTGTCGTCGCTGTTCTGTTTCTGCAACCTCAACATGAAGAGTCAGGACAACTACTTCGTCGGCTTCCCGGCGGCGTGGAACGTGGTGGTGCTGTACTTCTACCTCCTCGACTTCCACCCCTGGCTGGCGCTCGGCACCATCGTCCTGCTGGCCGGCCTGACGCTGACCAAGATGAAGTTCCTGCATCCGTTTCGGGTGCGCCAGTTCATGCCGCTGAACATCGCCGTCACCAGCCTGTGGATGCTGGCCAGCGCGCTGCTGATCCTGCAGTACCCGCTCAACCAGCCCTGGCTGCTGGCCATCTGGCTGCTGGCGAGCGCCTATTTCGTCGGCGTCTGCCTGTGGCGCAGCGCGCGGGAATGGTGGCCTCGGCGCCGATGAACGCAGCGCTCGACAAAGCCTGGTTCGTCTACCTGGTACGCGCCGCCAACGGCGCGCTGTACTGCGGCATCAGCGACGACCCGCAGCGACGCTTCGCCCAGCACCAGGCGGGCAAGGGCGCGCGCTTCTTCCACACCAGCCCGGCGCAGGCGCTGGCCTACGTCGAGGCCTGCGCCGGCAAGGGCGAGGCGCTGCGCCGCGAGCGGGCGATCAAGCGCCTGCCCAAGCGCGCCAAGGAAGCGCTGATTGCCGCCGGTGATGCCCCCTCATTCGCCTGAGGCGGTGTGCGCGGTCGGACCAGGCGGTTAAGCTGGGCCTTTCGACCCCGACGCGGAGTGCGCCATGCACGAGTTGATCCTGCACCATTACCCGACCTCGCTCTTTGCCGAGAAGGCCCGCCTGATGCTGGGCTTCAAGCAACTGTCCTGGCGTTCGGTGACGATTCCGCCGCTGATGCCCAAGCCGGATCTGATCGCGCTGACCGGCGGCTACCGCAAGACCCCGGTGCTGCAGGTGGGGGCCGATATCTACTGCGACACTGCACTGATCGCCCGCCGCCTGGAGGCGGAGAAGGCCACCCCGGCGCTGCTGCCCGAAGGCCAGGAGTTCAACGTCAGCCTGCTGGCGCAATGGGCCGACTCGGTGCTGTTCCAGCACGCCGTGGCGCTGGTGTTCCAGCCCGAATCCATCGCCCTGCGTTTCGCCAAGCTGCCGCCGGAGTTCGTCAAGGCCTTCGTCGCCGACCGCAGCGCGCTGTTCTCCGGCGGCAGTGCCAGCCGCCTGCCGCTGGAGCAGGCCAAGCACCAGTGGCCGGTGCTGATGGGGCGCCTGCAGCAGCAGTTGCAGCGCGAGCCGGGCGACTTCCTGTTCGGCGAGCCGTCGCTGGCCGACTTCGCCGTGGCCCACTGCCTGTGGTTCCTGCGCGCCACTCCGGTGACCGCGCCGCTGGTCGACGACTACCCGGACGTCGCTGCCTGGCTCGGCCGGGTGCTGGGTTTCGGCCACGGTTCGCTGAGCGAGATGAGCGCCGAACAGGCCATCGCCGTGGCGCGCGAGGCGACCCCGGCGGCGCTGCCGGAGGAGGACTTCGTCGAGCCCAACGGCTTTGTCCGCGGCCAGCAGGTGAGCATCGCCGCGGTGGATTACGGCGTCGATCCGGTGGCGGGCGAGCTGCTGTTCGCCGGGCGCGAGGAGCTGATCCTGCGCCGCGAGGACGCGCGGGCCGGCGTGCTGCACGTGCACTTCCCGCGCCTGGGCTTTCGCATCGAGGCGCGCTGAGCGCCTGTTTTCGGCAGCGCGGGGCGATTCAGCCGGCCGCTCAGTAGGCGGCACGGATGGCGCGCTGGTCGTAGCCGTGGATGATCCGTCCGCGCATATCGATCAGCGGCACGCCGCGGCCGCCCAGGGCCTGGTGGCGCGCGCGGCCGGCGCTGTCCTTCTCGATATCCACCTCGCGGTAGGCGATGCCGTCCGCGGCGAACAGTTCGCGGGTCTTGGCGCAGTAGCCGCACCAACTGGTGGCGTAGAGCACGACCTCGCCGCCGGCGTTGCCGGCCTGCGGCGGCTTGAGCCAGCGTTCGAGCCTGTCCCAGTTCTGCCACAGGGCCAGGGCGGCGAGGATCAGCAGGATTTTCTTCATTGGTGCGCGTCCTTGTGCGTGGTGGCGGCTTGCAGTTGTTCCAGGGTAAAGGGCGCCGGGCGATCCGGCCACTGCAGCTGCAATCTTTCCAGCTCGCGGGCCAGCAGGCTGGCCACCAGCAGGTCGCGCAGCCAGCGCTTGTGCGCCGGGATCAGGTACCAGGGCGCGGCGCCGCTGTGGCTGGCGGCAAGCAGCGTGCTCCAGCGCCGCTGGCGTTCGCCGAACTGGTGGTGCGACTGCAGGTCGCTGAGCTTGAGTTTCCAGCGTTTCGCCGGCTGCTCCAGGCGCTCGACCAGGCGGCGGTACTGCTCGGCCTGGTCGATCTGCAGGTAGCACTTGAGCAGCACGGTGCCCTGCGCCGCCAGGCCCTGCTCGAATTCCAGCGCCGCGGCCAGGCGCGCCGGCAGCTCGTCGTCGCTGCACAGGCCGTCCAGCGGGTCGCAGATCAGCGCCTCGTAATGACTGCGGTTGAAGACGCCGAGCAGGCCGGGGGCTGGCAGGCGCTGGCGGTAGCGTTGCAGGAAGTGCTGGCCGCGCTCGGCCGCGTTCGGCGCCTGGAAGCTGTGCACGGCCAGGCCCTGCGGGTTGCAGGCGCTGAGCACGCGGCGGATCACGCCGTCCTTGCCGCTGCAGTCCGGGCCTTGCAGCACCAGCAGCAGGGCCTGGCGGCGGTTGGCCCAGAGGCGCGTCTGCTGCTCCTGCAGCCAGGGCTTGAGCCGTTCCAGGCGGGCCTTGGCCTCGGCCTTGTCGAGGCCGAAGGTGCGCGCCGGATCGCCCGCCAACGGCGCGCGCACGTCGCACAGGCAGGCGTCGAGCAGGGCGTTGGGCAGACGCTGGCTCATGGGCGGGTTCCTTCAGCGGGGTGGCCGGCAGGCCGGGCACAGCATGGCTGCGCCGTTCAGGCGCAGGCGCGGCAACTGGGCGGCGAGCAGCTGGAAATGTGCCAGGCGTTCGTAGCACAGCACCAACTCGCCGGCGTCTCGACTGTACCAGGCATCTGCGGCGCCGCAATTGACCACGCGCAGGATCAGGTCGCGCGGCAGGCGATAAACGGCGCTGGCGCGGGCGGCGATGGCCTCCACCTCGCCGCTGTCCTGCAGCAGCGCGAGCAGGCGTGCGCCGTTGGCGATGCGCTGTGCGGGCGCATCGAAGATCACCCGGATGCGATGGCCGTGCGGCTCGCCCGGCCTGCGCCCGTGCTGGCGCTTGACCCAGGCCAGGGCCCGGCTGACCTGCTGGTACTCCTGGTCGCAATAGAGCGCCCGCTCCATCGGCAGGCCGGTGACCTTGGGTACCCACTCCAGGCGATCCGGGTCGCTGCCGTAGATCAGACAGGCCAGGTTGTAGAAGCGCTGCGCGTCCAGGCCGTGACTGGCCCAGGCGTGCACCTCCTCGTAGTCGGGCTTGGGGCGTTGCCATTCCAGGCGCCAGTAGTCGGCGATGTCCAGCAGCCGGGCATAGAAGCCGGCGTCGCGCTGCCGGTCGGCGCTGAGGAACAGGCTGAGGAAGCCCAGCTGGTCGGCGGCGTCCTCCTCGCGCCCGAGTACCGGCAGATCCAGCTCGGCGATCAGCAGGTGGCCCATCTCGTGGAGCAGGGTGAACTCGGCGTTGGCACTGATGAAGCGCTCCTCGTCGCTGAGCAGCGCCTCGATCGGCGGCTCCTCGGAGGCGTCGGCCGCCAGCAGGACGAGGCCCAGCAGGGCGGCGGCGCAGTGGCGGCGCAAGGCAGGGGACGAGGGCATGGGCGCACCTCGCAGCGTGTTCTTGCAGTCTAGCTCAGCCGGGGCGCGCGTCAGTCCTGGCGGCGCTTGAGTTGATCCTTCAGCTGGGTCGGCAGCTGGCGGATGATCAGCATGTCGCGGCCCTCGTCGTACTCGACCTTCGAGCCCAGCAGATGCGCCTCGAAGCTGATCGACAGGCCCTCGGCGCGGCCGGTGAAGCGCTGGAACTGGCTCAAGGTGCGCTTGTCCGCGGGAAATTCCGGGGCCATGCCGTAATCCTTGTTGCGGATATGTTCGTAGAAGGCGCGTGGACGCTCCTCGTCGATCAGTCCGGAGAGCTCGTCGAGGGTGATCGGCTCGCCCATCTTGGCCTGGCTGGTGGCGTAGCCGACCAGGGTCTTGGTCTTCTCGCGCGCCTGCTCCTCCGGCAGATCCTCGCTTTCCACGAAGTCGCTGAAGGCCTTGAGCAGGGTACGGGTCTCGCCCGGGCCGTCGACGCCTTCCTGGCAGCCGATGAAGTCGCGGAAGTAGTCGGAGACCTTCTTGCCGTTCTTGCCCTTGATAAAGGAGATGTACTGCTTGGATTGCTTGTTGTTCTGCCACTCGCTGATGTTGATGCGCGCGGCCAGGTGCAACTGGCCCAGGTCCAGGTGCTTGGCCGGGGTCACGTCCAGCGCCTCGGTCACCGCCACGCCTTCGCTGTGGTGCAGCAGGGCGATGGCCAGGTAGTCGGTCATGCCCTGCTGGTAGTGCGCCAGCAGCACGTGGCCGCCGGTGGACAGGTTGGATTCCTCCATCAGCTTCTGCAGTTGTTCCACGGCCTGGCGGCTGAAGGCGGTGAAATCCTGCTCGCCATCCAGATAGCTCTTCAGCCAGCCGCTGAAGGGGTAGGCGCCGGACTCCTCGTGGAACAGGCCCCAGGCCTTGCCCTGCTTGGCGTTGTAGCTCTCGTTGAGGTCGGCCAGCAGGTTCTCCATGGCCGGCGAGGCGCTCAGCTCGCTGTCGCGGGCGTGCAGCACGGCAGGGCTGCCATCGGGTTTCTTGTCGATCAGGTGGACGATGCAGTGGCGGATCGGCATGGCGGTTCGGTCTTTGGCGGGTTCGCGATGGGAGTAACGCCGCAGGGGAGCAAGAAGGGCTCGCGCATCGGCAGCGTTGCGGCATGCGCAGAGTCTACCCGACATCGCTGCCGACTCCATGCCCGGGATGCCGCTGGGCACAGGATGCGAAGGGAGATTGCTGGCTATTTGCCGCCATCTGCAGTGATAGAGCTCTATTTTCTGGAAAAAATGCGCTTTCCGATTCGCGCGATTGCGCTTCCCGGTCTAGCGTCTGTGACGTCCACACGACGCAGTAAAGGGACGCACCGCGGCGGCGCCACAAGCGTCGCAGCCTTTCTCGATCTCCAAATATGGATTGGAGGAACACATGCGCAACAAGATCAATAATCGCCGTTTACTGGGCGCCGCCTTGCTGGCGGCACTTTCCGGGCAGGCCGTGGCGGCCAAGGCGCCGGATCTCACCGAGTTGTTCGATCAGTTCTGGAGCCCGACGCGGCTCGGCCCGGCCGAGTGCCGCTCCGGGGTGCTGAGCGCCACGCCGCTGCTGCTGCCGCGCTGCATGCAGGCGGCCAACAGCCTGATCCACCTGCAGATGCTCAACGATATCGCCCAGGCCAACGGCGGCAACCGTGCGGCGGGGCTGCCCGGTTATCAGGGCTCGCTCGATTACGTGCAGGCCACCCTGGAGAGCGCCGGCTATGCCGTCAGCCGCCAGGCCTTCCCGTTCAGCGCCTTCTACCCGCAAGGCCCTGGCGTGCTGCAGAGCCTGGCGCCGACGCCGGCGCAGTACGAATGGGAGGTGGACTTCACCTACCTGTCGCAGACCGAGGCCGGCGACGTCGCCGCGCCGGTGGTGGCGGTGGATATCGCCCTGGGCGAGGGCAACCTGTCCACCAGCGGCTGCGAGGCCGAGGACTTCGCCGCGTTCCCCGCCGGCGCCATCGCCCTGCTGCAGCGCGGGGCCTGCAACTTCCAGATCAAGGCCGAGCACGCCGCCGACGCCGGCGCGGTTGGGGTGGTCATCTTCAACCAGGGCGACAGCGAGGATCGCAAGGGGCTGCTCAACGCCACCCTGGGCGACGGCTATGCCGGCGGCATTCCGGTGCTGTTCACCACCTATGACCTGGGCGTGAGCCTGGCGCAGACCGCCGAGCTGCGGCTGCGCATGGTCGCCGACGTGGTACGCGAGCGCACCGAGACCCACAACCTGATCGCCGAGAGCAAACGCGGCAATCCGGACAACGTGGTGATGGCCGGCGCGCACCTGGACTCGGTGTTCGAGGGTGCCGGGATCAACGACAACGGTTCGGGCAGCGCCGCGCTGCTGGAGCTGGCCGTGCAGATGGCCAAGGCCAAGCCGCAGAACAAGCTGCGTTTCGCCTGGTGGGGCGCCGAGGAGTCGGGGCTGGTGGGGTCGACCTACTACGTCAACCAGCTGGCCGACGAGGAGAAGGCGAAGATCAAGGCCTACCTGAACTTCGACATGATCGCCTCGCCGAACTTCGCCTACTTCATCTACGACGGCGACGGCTCCGACTTCGGCCTGCAGGGGCCGCCCGGCTCGGCCGCGATCGAGCGGCTGTTCGGCGAGTACTACCGCCTGCGCGGTCTGCCGTTCGAAGGCGACGAGATCAGCTTCCGCTCCGACTACGCGCAGTTCTTCCTCGACGGCATCGCCTTCGGCGGGCTGTTCACCGGGGCCGAGGTGGTCAAGTCCGAAGAGCAGGCCAGTCGCTACGGTGGTACCGCCGGCATCGCCTTCGATCCCTGCTACCACGACGCCTGCGACGACCTGAACAACCTCGACCGGCGCGCCCTGGAGGTCAACGGCGATGCCATGGCCTTCGTCGCCAGCTGGCTGGCGCTGTCGACCAAGGTGGTGGACGACGAGATCGAGGCCAGCCGGGCCGAGCGCGGGCTGATGCGCAGCGCGCAAGCCTACGACATCACCCATTGGGGTAAGCACTGGGTCAAGTAGCGTCGTTCGCCGGTGCGCACGGCGCACCCTACGGCGTACAAGAAAAAGCCCGCGGTCGATTCGCGGGCTTTTTCGTTGCCCTGCGCTAGTCTCGATCCGCAGACGGCGCCAGGGACGAGGGGGCATGTTGCGGGGCGTCTCGCCGGCGTTGCTGCAGCGCTCGCAAGCGCTCGATCACGTAGCGCAGGTGCATGTGCAGCTCGTACAGCTCGTTGGAGTAGGACAGCGGCACTTCGACCGCCGCCAGTTCGTCCTCCAGCTGTTCCAGGCGTTCGATCTCGCTGTCCAACTCGGCCGGCAAGGAGCCGGCGTGCAGCTTGCGGTCGATCTCGCGCAGGTGCTTGTACCAGCGGTAGATGCGCGCGCGGATGCGCCACTGGTAGATCGGCCCCACCGCCTTGACCAGCGGGATCATCACCACGATCAGCGGGATCAGCAGGATGATGTAGCGGTCGGCCAGCGAGGCGATGCGAAACGGCAGGTAGCGCTGCAGGATCGGCAGGCCCTTGGCGTAGTAGTGCTCGGCATCCTGGTGCAGCTCGAAGGTGCGCGGCTCGGCGCTGGGGAAGGCGCCGGCGGCGTCGAGCAGGGTGCCGTTCTTCATCACCTCGCGGCTGGCGGCGAGAAACAGCGGCACCAGGCCGGGGTTGAACTCTTCGTTGACCACCAGGGTGGCCACCGGGGCGAGGGTGACGATGTCGCGATCTGGCGCGTTGCTGGCCAGGTCGAGCAGGCCCTCGCCGACCGTGACGCGGTTGAAGAAGGGCAGGCGCGCCTCGTAGGCGGCGGCGCGGCGAAAGTGCGCCAGGGCGATGTCGGGGCTGGCCGCCAGCTGCTGCACCAGGGCGTTCTCCGCCGGGCCGACGAAGAACGCCGCGTCCAGCTCGCCGGCCAGCAGCGCGCGGGCCGCCTTGCCGCCGCCGAGGCTGTGCCAGGTTGCGGGGTATTGCTCTGGGACGATGGCGTTGGCGCCG
>NZ_AVOF01000661.1:0-968 GCF_000465935.2 Pseudomonas sp. EGD-AK9 | reverse complement strand
TGACATTTCTGCGGCCCATCATGAGAAAGTCGTCACAAGTCTGCTTGCTGAAGCCGCTGCTCATCATATAAGCCTGCTGTCTCTTCAAGTGCAGGAACCGAATCTGGAGCGACTGTTTCTGAATCTGACCGGCCGCACGTTGCGGGATTGAGGAGGGACGGCCATGAAAAAAAGCATATGGATCGCATGGAAAGATGTGAAAATCAGAATCACGGACAGAAAAGGATTTATGATGCTTATCCTAATGCCGCTCATCCTAACCTGTATTTTAGGCGCAGCGCTCGGATCAGTTGTTGACGGAGGCAGCCGGATTGATGACATCAAAGTCGGCTACATTCAATCAGACCAGTCAGATGCAGCGAACATGTTTACAAAAGATGTTCTCAAAAAAATGAAGTCGATAAAGGCCACAAAAGCCGGCAGCGAAGACAAGATGAAGAAGCTGATTGATGAAAAGAAAATCGATGTAGGCATCGTCATCCCGAACCATTGGGAAGCCGGCAAAACCTCAGCTGTTGTTTATGCCGCTCCTGATCAAACATTGAAAAGTTCCATCATCGAAACAGCTGCAAGCTCTTTTATAGAGCAATATAAAGCGGTAAAGGAAGCCGCGTCAGCCTCAATGGACTACATCAGCAAAACAGAAGCTGTAAAGCAAGGAAAACTTGACCCTGCACAGTTTGCAGAAAAGCTGGCAAAGGCGCTTGAAAAGAAACAGGTGACAAGTTGACTATTGCAGAAAAATCTGTCGGCAGCAAGGCCGTTACCAGTTTTCAATACTATTCGGCGGCAATGCTTTGCATGTTTATGCTGTTTCATATGACAGTCGGGGCGAAATCGTTTTTACAGGAAAAGGATACGGAGACGCTTGCCAGAATGCTGATGACGCCTGCGCAAAAATCCGTCATTCTCTTCGGAAAATGGCTTGGGACGTATCTGTTTGCCATCATACAATTTTTCATATTTCT
>NZ_AVOF01000660.1:0-977 GCF_000465935.2 Pseudomonas sp. EGD-AK9 | reverse complement strand
AGCAGCGGCTGGCCCTTTGGGCCGAGCAGGGTCCAGCCGGCGAAGGCGCCGGTCGCGGCGCCGACGCCGAGCAGCGCGCCGAGGCCGAGCAGGGTTCTGCGCTGCATGTCAGTCCCCGTCGTGGGCGTTGAAGCCGATCTGCACGCCCAAGGCCTTGGCCAGCTCGCCTTCCTGCAGGCGGTGCAGGCGACCGAGGCTGTCGTACAGCTGGTTCAGGCTGGTGCGACCGGCTTCGTCATCGAGCAGTTCGCCCAGCGGCCGCTCCAGCGCCGCCAGGCGCTGGCGGGTGTCCTGGTAGGCGGCGTCGATACGCCCGACCAGCTCGGCCTGATCCTTGCCCAGCAGGGCCTGAATACCGTCCTTGTTGCTGCCGTGCCACAGCTGTTCGGCGCTGGCCAGGGCGGCACCGAGGTTGGCCAGGCTGGCGGCGCTGCGCCAGGCTTCGGCCTGGTAGGGCTGGGGGATGCCCTTGCTCTGCCGGCCCATGGGCGCGCCGAGCTTCTTCTTCAGGCCGTCGAGGGCGCCGACCTGCACGCGCAGCAGTTCGGCGATGGCCTCGTCGGCGTCGGCGTAGCGCTCGTTGGGAAAGCGCTTCAACTGCGCAGCCATGCCCTGTTCGCCCTGCCACTCGCCGAGAATCTCGCCGGCCAGCGCCTGCTGATGCTCGCCGATGGCCGTCAGCAGCGGGCAGTAGCGCGCCTTCTGCTCGGCCTGGGCCAGATCCAGGCTGGGGTCGAACAGCAGGTACTCGTAGGCGCTCAGGCCCTGCACCACCACGCTGGCGCTTTCCACATCGGCCTGGCTCAGCTGCGGCTTGTTCTTGACCAGGGCTTCGACCTGGCGCTGCACCAGGTTCTTCTTGTCCGGCCAGAACTGGATCTGCCAGGCGCGATTGCCTTCGGCCAGCGGCCCGAGCAGCAGCGGCTGCAGCCCGGCCCAGGCGCTCTGCGCGCCGAGGAAGGCCTGGCGCGCGGCCG
>NZ_AVOF01000659.1:0-978 GCF_000465935.2 Pseudomonas sp. EGD-AK9 | reverse complement strand
CGCTGACCACCGAGCGGATATGCGCCGGGTCCAGCGCGCGGTCCACCGCGATCACCGGCAGGCCGCCGGCCACCAGGCGACGGTACAGCGGATCGTCCGGCGGCAGGCAGCTGGCGACGATCAGCGCGTCGCAGCGGCGCGAGCGGAACAGTTCGAGCAACTGCCGCTCGCTGTGCGGGTTGTCGTCGGAGCTGGCGATCAGCAGCTGGTAGCCGGCAGCGCGGGCCTTCTGCTCCAGCAGCTTGGCCAGGCGCGCGTAGCTGGGGTTTTCCAGGTCGGGGAGGATGAAACCCAGGCAGCGGCTCTGCCCGCGGCGCAGGCCGGCGGCCTGCTGGTCGGGGCGATAGCCATGCTGCTCGACCACCGCCAGCACCCGCTCCACCGTGGCCGGGCTGATGCGCCGGCGCTCGGCCTGGCCGTTGATCACGTAGCTGGCGGTGGTCACCGAGACCTGCGCCAGGCGGGCGATATCGCTGAGTTTCACGGGGCTTCCAGGCTGTCGACGACGATCGGGCTTCAAGGATCGCCGATTCTGGGATAAGGTGCCAGCGCTAGATGAAACGTTTCAGCAAGCGCTTTCATCGACTAGGCTAAGAACAAGATCACGAATCCGGGTGGCCGCATGACTCGGATCCCTCGCCTGCCGGAGGACATTTCCATGCTCGAACTCGACGCCAGCCAGATCCAGATGGGCGGTCAGGCCGCGGACAAACAGGCGGTGCTGGCCATGCTCGGCGAGGCCCTGGCCGCCGCCGGCCTGGCCACCGCGGATTACCTGGCCGGCCTGCAGGCGCGCGAGGCGCAGGGCTCGACCTTTCTCGGCCAGGGCATCGCCATCCCCCACGGCACGCCACAGACCCGCGACCAGGTGCTGCGCACCGGCGTCTGCCTGATCCAGTTCCCCGACGGCGTGGACTGGGGCAACGGCCAGCAGGTGTACCTGGCCATCGCCATCGCCGCGCAGTCCGACGAGCACCT
>NZ_AVOF01000658.1:0-977 GCF_000465935.2 Pseudomonas sp. EGD-AK9 | reverse complement strand
GCGCCGGTGGCGCGGGCCTGGCGGTCGAGGTCGTCGGGCAGGATGCCGTGCTCGTCCATCGCCACCCCGTGCAGCGGCAGGCGCAACTGGCGCGCGGCGGCCTTGATCCCCGGCGCGGTGTAGCGCTCCACCAGGATCGCTTCACCCGCCTCGCACAGCGCCAACAATGCGGCTGAGACGCCCTGCTGGGCACCCGCGCAGAGCAGCAGGCCGTTCGGCGCCAGTTCCAGGCCACGGCGGCGCAGCCAGGTGGCGCCGGCCAGGTGCGCGCGCTCGACCAACGCCGCCGAGGGGTAGGCCTGCAGCACATCCAGCTCGCCACGTTCAGCCAGCGCGGCAAGGCTGGCGGACAGGTCGCGGTTGTCCGGGTCGTGCACCGGCACGTTGGTCGACAGGTCGATCAGTTCACCCTGCGCAGCCGGTTGCTTGAGGCGGAACAGGCTCGCCTCGCGACTGCCGGCCAGCACGTAGGTGCCACGACCGACCTCACCGGAGACCAGGTGCCGGCGCGCCGCCTCGCGGTAGGCGAGCATCACCGTGCTCGGGTTGATACCCAGCGTCCAGGCCAGGCGCCGCTGCGGCGGCAGGCGTTCGCCGGGCTTGAGTTCACCGCGGCCGATGGCGGCGGCGATGGCCTCCACCAGAGCGAGGTAGGTGGGCAGGGAACTGCTGGACAGGTCAGGGAGCCACATTGCTTGCCATGCAATATAAAGATTTACCCATACAATGCGCCGCACTAGCATCGGGGTCAACGCCACCCGGAGTGCCCGTCATGTTCGACCTTGCCCAACTGCGCCAGAGCGCCCAACTGGTTCACCGCCATATGGCGCCCACGCCGCAGCTGAGCTGGCCGCTGTTGTGCGAGCGCACCGGCTGCGAGCTGTGGGTCAAACACGAGAACCACGCGCCCACCGCGGCCTTCAAGGTGCGTGGCGGGCTGGTCTATATCGACGCCCTGTTGCGCCGCGAGCCGCAGG
>NZ_AVOF01000657.1:0-980 GCF_000465935.2 Pseudomonas sp. EGD-AK9 | reverse complement strand
GCTGTGGTCGGTCTCCAGGGTCTGGCTGAACAGGCTGCCGCTGTCGAAGGCGTGCTCGCGCAGCATGCGCTGGCACCAGCCATGGATGGTGGAGACGGCCGCCTCGTCCATCCACTGTGCGGCCAACTCCAGGCGGCGGGCGCAGTCGGGCCACTGGGCCGCGGGGAAGTCCGCGCGCAGCTCGTGCAGCAATGCATCGGCCTCGCCGTCGCCGCGAAACAGCGCCGCCGCCTGCACCAGGCGTGCGCGGATACGGTCGCGCAGCTCGCGGGTGGCGGCATCGGTGAAGGTCACCACGAGGATCTGCGGCGGCAGCAAAGGCTCGCGGAAGGCCGCCGCGCCGCCGTGGCCGAGGATCAGGCGCAGGTAGAGCGCGGAAATGGTGAAGGTCTTGCCGGTACCGGCGCTGGCCTCGATCAGGCGGCTGCCGTGCAGCGGAAAGCTCAGGGCCAGGGGACGTCGTGACGAGCTCATGGCCTATCCTCCTCGAGGGCAATCGGCTGGCTTTGCAACAGCGGCCGGTATAGTCGCTCGCTCCAGGCCGGGAACCGGCCGGCGGCGGTCAGTGCGGCGTAGTCGGGGAACTGCCGCGCCAGGCTGGCGCTGCCGGCCACTTCGCCGCTGAGGTTGTAGCCACCCTCGTAGACGGCTCTGGCCTTGTCGTCGTTCTCCTCCTGCAGCCAGGCCAGCGACGTCTTCAACGCCACCGGCAGCGGCGCCTGCATGCCGGCATTCCAGGCTTGCAGCCAGCCGGCGAGCAGCTGCGCCGCATGCTCGGTCGGCAGCGGCTCGAAGACCAGGGCCTGGTCCTCGCCCACCAACAGCGTGCTGATGGGCGCGTCGCAAGCGGCGGCGATCACGTGCAGCACATAGGGGCGCAGCAGGCGATGCCACTTCCAGGTCTTGTCCTTGGCCAGGGCGCCGGGCAGCAGCTCCAGGCGTGCCAGGCTGCCGTCGGCCTGGCGCCGCAGGCCGCCGAG
>NZ_AVOF01000656.1:0-982 GCF_000465935.2 Pseudomonas sp. EGD-AK9 | reverse complement strand
CGAACAGCGGCCAGGCCGGCGCGCTGCAGCTATAGCCGCAGGCCTCGAAGCGACGGCGAAACCGGCTCCAGATCAGCGGGGTGAGCCAGGTTCCGTGAATGAACAGGGCCTGCCGGCTCATGGCGGTGGGCGTCCTGCCGCCGCTGCGCCGTCATCGCGGATCGCTGGCATGCTGCGCTTCCGAAGGCTCCGGCGCCTGTTTGCCCGGCGTCAGGAAGTGGTCGATGCGTATCGCGACCCCGGCGCTCTGGAACTGCCTGGCCGCCGCCTCGATGCGTTGCTCGGCGCGGGTGACCCGGCCGTGGTGGCGCAGGTGTTCGAGCCAGGACTCGTCGAAGAAGAACTCCTGCCAGTGGCGCGGGTTCTCGCTGCTCTGCACCAGGCCCCAGGAGAACGCGCCGTTGCGCCGACGCATGCGCGCCACCTCGCTCATCGCCTGGCGAAAGGCCGTGGCATGTTCCGGGGCGATGTCGTAGTGCAGGGTGACCATCACCGGGCCGCGCTCGAGGTCGGCTTCGTCGGCCAGGATCGGCGCCGGCCAGTGCAGCGACGGGGCGAGATCCTCGGCCTCGGTAACCGGCAGCGGGAAACGCGGCGTGAGCAGTCCACCCAGCGCCAGGCAGCCGGCCGCGGCGACCAGGGCGAGCGGGATCGACGCCTGGCTGGCGACGAAGCCCCACAGCGCGCCGCCGGCAGCCATGCTGCCGAAGAACACCAGGATATAGACCGACAGCGCCCGCGCCCGTACCCAGTCCGGCACCGAAGTCTGCGCCGCGACCTGCAGGCTGGACAGCACGGCGATCCACGCCGCGCCGCTGAGCAGCATCACCGGCAGCAGGGCAGCGAAGTGGCGCAGGCTGGCCAGGGCCAGCAGCACCAGGGCATAGAGCAGGCTGGCCAGCAGCACCAGGCGGTCGCTGCTGATGCGCTCGCGCACGCGCGGCAGCAAGGTGGCGCCGAGCACGGCGCCGACGCCGACGCT
>NZ_AVOF01000655.1:0-985 GCF_000465935.2 Pseudomonas sp. EGD-AK9 | reverse complement strand
CATCCTGCGCGACGCCCGCGGCCACCGGCGCCTGGCGCGGCTCTACGACTTCGAGTTCACCGTCACCGGCGAGCAGCGCCTGCGCGGGCAGATCAGCATGTTCGGCCAGCACCTGGGGCGTATCGAGCTGCAGCCGCACCCGGTGCTCGAGGCCCAACCGGAGCCGGTGGCGACCCAGGGCAGCGACAAGGTGATTCGCCTGGAGGATTGGCGGCGCAAGGCCGAGTGAGCCCTCAGCCCTCGGCGTCATCCAGCAGCGCCAGCACCTGCCGCCATTCGCCGCGGCAGCCGTAGCTCATCGGCCAGCGCAGCAGCCGGCAACAGCCGCGATGCCAGCGTCCACGGGCCTGGTTGCGCCGACAGCCCTCCACCAGCCAGTCACGGTCGAAGGCGCCCCAGACCCCGGCCGTCACCCAGTGGTTGAGCCACACCACCGGCGCCACCTCGTAGTGGAAGATTCGCTCCAGCTCTGCACGGCTCAGGCCGCTGTTGCGCAGCACCGCGGCGATGCTGCGCAGCCAGGGCTCGTCCAGCTCGCTGTCCAGCCACAGGTCGGACAGCGCCAGCCAGACCTCCTCGCGCTCGGCGCTCACGACCTAGCCACGCTGCAGCAGGAAGTTGGCCACCCGCTCGGCGCTGTCGGCCGGCCGCTCCTGCATGAAGCAGTGCCCGCCGGGCACCACCTGGCCGCGCACATGCGGGTTGCCCGCGCACCAGCGCGCCACCGAGCGGGCGACGAAGGGATAGCTGCGCGCGCCGTGGATCACCTCGGTCGGGGTGCTCACCTTGGCCAGCGACGGCCACAGGCGGCGCGGATAGGAACCGAAGATCTCGGCCTCGCGGCTCGGCCGGCACTTGAGCTCGACGCCGTCCGCCACCTCCTTCAGCGCATGCTCGATATAGGCGGAAAAAGCCGCCTCGTCCCAGCCGCGGAACATGCCGCGGCCGTGCAGCGCGGCGTGCGCGGCAGCGCGATCCGGCCATT
>NZ_AVOF01000654.1:0-988 GCF_000465935.2 Pseudomonas sp. EGD-AK9 | reverse complement strand
GATGCGCGCCGCCTCAAGGCCCGCGCCGAAGCCTGGCGGCCCTGGCGTGCCTACGCCGCCGCACACCTGTGGCACAACTATTCGGGAGGCTGAACGCCATGTACTACCGCCACCACGACAGCCCCCTCGGCCCGCTGTTTCTCGCCGGCGACGAAAACGGCCTGCAGCTGCTGCTGATGGAGCTCGACAGCCGCCCCTGGCGCATCGGCGAAGACTGGCGACAGGCCGGCGGCGAGCTGGATGATGCGTGCCGGCAGCTGGACGAGTATTTCGCCGGCCGTCGCCGCCAGTTCGAGCTGCGCCTAGCGCCGCGTGGCACGCCCTTTCAGCAGGCGGTATGGCAGGCCCTGCAGCGCATTCCCTACGGTCGCACCTGCAGCTACAGCGACCTGGCCGCCGCCATCGCGCGGCCACAGGCGGTGCGCGCGGTGGGCACCGCCAACGGCGCCAACCCGCTGTCCATCGTCATCCCCTGCCACCGGGTGATCGGCCGCGACGGCAGCCTTACCGGCTACGCCGGCGGCCTGCCGCGCAAGCAACTGCTGCTGGAACTGGAAGGCGCGCTGCCGTCGCAGCAGACGCAACTGGCGCTTTGACCGCCGTGCGCACCGACGCTCAGGGCGGCGCGATACGCGCCAGCACTTGCGGCGCCGCGCGCAGCGGCAAGGCCAGGATCAGCCCCTCGCCGGACGCGGGAAACACCCGGGTCAGCGCGGTGATATTGACCTGATGCGACACCAGCACCAGCGGCTCGCCCGGCGGCAGCAGGTTGACCGCGCGAATCAGCTCGGCGGTCTGCGCCTCGGCGGCGTCGCGCTGCTCGAAGAAGGAGTCCAGCGCCGGTAGCGGCCGCACCGGGCCCAGGCCCATGCCCCTGGCGGTATCCAGCGCGCGGCACCAGCGGCTGCTGAGCAGCCGCGGCCGCTCGATGCCCTGGCGGCGCAGCAGTTCGCCCCAGCGCCGCGACTCCTCGCGGCCCTGCTGGTTG
>NZ_AVOF01000653.1:0-995 GCF_000465935.2 Pseudomonas sp. EGD-AK9 | reverse complement strand
CAAGGCGCCGGCCATCTGCAAGTTCGACCTGGCGGCTGGTGGCATCCAGCGCGGCGATCTCGCCCTCGATCAGCTCCACCTTGGCCGCGCGGCACAGCGGCTGCAGTTCCAGGCGACAGTCGGCGGCGGCGTAGCGCCCGGCCAGCAGACCCGGCAGCATGCCCGAATACCAGGCCTCGGGGCCGGGGCTGAGCAGGGCGATGCGTCCCGGCGGGCGCTCCACCAGGGCCCAGCGGCGCAGCACGCCGAGGTGGGCATGGCCGGCGCCGGCCAGCAGCAGGTCGTACTGGCTCATGGCTGCTTCAAGCCGTCGCGGTACTGGCTCGGCGTCTGCCCGGTCCAGCGCTTGAAGGCGCGGCCGAAGCTGCTGCTGTCGCTGAAGCCGAGCAGGTAGGCGACCTCGCCGATGGAGCAGCGTGGATCGCGCATATGGCGCAGGGCCAGGGCGTGGCGGGTGTCGCTGAGCAGCGCCTCGTAGCTGGTGCCCTCCTCGGCCAGGTGGCGTTGCAGGCTGCGCAGGCTCAGGTGCAGGGCCTGGGCGATGCGCTCGGCCGAGGGCTCGCCGTCCGGCAGCTGCGTCTCCAGGCAGCTGCGCACCCGCTCGCTGCAACTGGCGGCGCGAAGTTGTTCCAGGCTGCGCTTGAGCACCGCCTCGTTGTGTTCGGCCAGCTCCGGGTTGCCGTCGTCCAGGCGCTGCTCGAAGGCGGCGCGGGGGAAGCGCAGCAGGCTCTCGGCCGCATCGAACTGCAGCGGCGCGCGGAACACCGCCTGCCAGGGCGCGGGATCGGCCGGCGCCGGGCGCTGCAGCTGCACCAGCAGCGGGGCGAAATCACGGCTCAGGCGATTGCGGCAGCTGCGCACGTAGATCGCGGCGAAGGCGTCCAGCGCCTCCGGGGCCGGCGGCGGGCTGCCGGGCGGCACGCGAAAACGGAACTCGTAGGCGTCGTCCAGTTGACGCAGCTCCAGTTCCAGGGCGTCGCTGACCACCCGGTGGT
>NZ_AVOF01000652.1:0-999 GCF_000465935.2 Pseudomonas sp. EGD-AK9 | reverse complement strand
CTTGGCGCTGCCCAGCACGATATTGCGCTTGCCGCCGTTGAACACGGTCATTTCCTCGTTATCCGAGGAATCGCGCTGGTTGACCCGGTCGAGGCGGCCGAGGTCCAGGCTCAGGCCCTCGATCTCGTTGCTGCTCAGCCAGGCGCCGCGAAAGGTCTGCGGCAGCAGGCGACTGTCGTTGCGCATCAGCGCCGGCAGCACAGGTTGCAGGGTGCCGAGCTTGAGGGTGCTGTTGGAGGCGCGCAGCTTGGCGGTCAGGCCGGCCTCGCCGTATTCGTCCTGGGCGCGCTTGGGCGCCTCGCGGTCGCTCTTGAGGATGCCGGTGCCGACCCGGTCCGGGCTGGAATCGAGCTTGAGGCCGAGCAGGCCGATGGCGTCGATGCCGAAACCGACGGGGCCCTCGGTGTAGCCGGACTCGAAGCGCAGCATGAAGCCCTGGGCCCATTCCTCGGCCTTGGCCTGGGTCGCGCCGCTCTGCCGGAAGTCGCGGTTGAAGTAGAAATTGCGGGCATCGAGCACCGCCTTGCTGTCGTCGACGAAGGCCGCGCTGGCGGGGCCGGCGGCGATCAGTACGGCGCCGCCGCAGAGCAGCTGGCAGAGGGAGCTGTGGTGCAGTCGCATGGTATTTCCTCTTGTTGTTATGGGCCGCGTTGCGCGGCGCAGGAGGCAGAGCGAGAAGCGTGCCAGCCCCTGCCGGCACGCGGCCCATCGGCGCAATGCCGCGGGCCAGAGCCTTTCGCCGAGAATGCAGGCGGGTGAGCGCGGGACTGCAAAGCGTCTGCTGCGCTGGACATGTCGGCTGGCGGCGGCACTCGCTGTCCAGCCGACTGGACGCCGGACGCACCGATGTCACTCAGCGCTGACTCAGGCCGTGCTGCTGCAGCTTGCTGTACAGGCTGGCGCGGGAGATGCCCAGCTGCAGGGCGGCGCGGCGGCGGTTGCCCTGGCAGGCGAGCAGCATGCTCTGCAGGGCGCGGCGTTCGGCCTGGGCGATGGTCT
>NZ_AVOF01000651.1:0-16258 GCF_000465935.2 Pseudomonas sp. EGD-AK9 | reverse complement strand
GGGCATCGGCGGCGGCATCCAGGCGCGCATCCAGGTCGGCCAGCTCCTGCGCCTGCACCAGTCCCAGGTGGCGGCTAGGCAGCTCCACCGCGGCATTGCGCGGCAGCGCGCCGTACCAGCGGATACTCGGCGGCAGCGCAGCGCGCAGGATCTCGCCGTGACGGGCGCTGGCCACCCGGTTGCCGAGCACGCCGGCGAACGGCAGGTCGGGCTGGAAGGTCGCCAGGCCATGGGCCAGGGCGCCGAAGGTCTGGGCCATGGCCGAACCGTCGATCACCCCCAGCACCGGCACGCCGAACTGCCGCGCCAGGTCGGCCGCCGAGGGCTGGCCGTCGAACAGGCCCATCACCCCCTCGATCAGGATCAGCTCGGCCTCGCCCGCCGCCTGCCAGAGCAGGCGGCGGCTCTCCGCCTCGCCGACCATGGCCAGGTCGAGCTGGTACACCGGCGCGCCGCTGGCGCGGGCGAGGATCATCGGGTCGAGGAAATCCGGGCCGCACTTGAACACCCGCACCCGCCGACCCTGACGGCTGTGCAGGCGCGCCAGGGCGGCGGTGACGGTGGTCTTGCCCTGCCCCGAGGCTGGCGCGGCGATCAGCAGCGCCGGGCACTGGCGCGAGGTCAAAACTCCACCCCCTTCTGCGCCTTCACCCCGGCCTTGAAGGCATGCTTGACCAGGCCCATCTCGGTCACCGTATCGGCCGCCTCGATCATCCCCGGCAAGGCGCCGCGCCCGGTCACCACCACGTGCTGCGAGAGCGGCCGCGCCTGGATATCGGCAAGCACCGCATCGAGCTGCAGATAGCCGTGCTTGAGGGCGATATTCAGCTCGTCCAGCACCACCAGGCCGACGCCCTCGTCGTTCAGCAGGCGCTGCGCAACGGCCCAGGCCTCGCCCGCCTTGGCGATATCGCGCTGGCGATCCTGGGTCTCCCAGGTGAAGCCCTCGCCCATCACGTGGTAGCTGACTTCCTCGGGAAAACGGCGGAAGAAGGCCTCCTCGCCGGTGCTGGCGGCGCCCTTGATGAATTGCACCACGCCGACTTTGATCCCGTGGCCGAGGGCGCGGGCGACCATGCCGAAGGCGCTGCTGCTTTTGCCCTTGCCGTTGCCGCTGTGCACCAGCAGCAGGCCGTACTGGTCCTGGGCCTGGGCGATCTTCGCGTCGATCAGCGCCTTCTTGCGCGCCATGCGCGCCTGGTGCCGGGCGTCGCGATCAGCTGATGCGCTGTCGCGCTGGCGCGATTCGCTGTCGCGTTCGGTCGATTCGCTCATCGAAGTTTCCTGGTCTGCGGGCATCCGGGCGCGGGCCGCCGTGCACGACTGGCAAGCTGGCGTGGCGGCATCGTTGCACTCCCGAACACACTGGGCTGGACAAGGCAGGCGGAGAACGGCGCGCGCGGGCCACCAGGAAGGCGAGCCCGCACGCCAGACAACGCCCTCCGCGATGCCGTGGACTGCAGCAGGCCGGTCTCCGGGCTTGTGAGCGAGCCTCGCGGGCTAGCGCCGCGCCTTCCCATGCACGAAGCACAGTGGCAATAGAGCGGCGTTTGACTCACCTACCGTTGCGGGGGCAGCGCCGGATTCTGTACCGGCTTCCCTGTTTCACCTCGTACGCGCGTGGCGTCGGGCACCTGAAGCAAGGCGCGCAGGGTAGAGGCTGGCCGCCTCGCCCGTCAACGCCGGCGCGACTCAGTGGCGGGGGACGAAGCCGGCCGGCTTGCGCGCCAGCCACTCGACGAAGCCGCGCAAGCGCTCGTCGCCCAGCAACGCTTCGCGGCTGTTGTAGCTCAGTGCCAGCTCCTTCTCGCTGAACAGCCGGTGGATCTGGTTATGGCAGGCGCGACAGACCCAGAGCGTGGCAGTGATGCGTTCGTGGCGGGGATAGCGCTTCTGCACATAGGCCTTGTCGTGCAGGGCCTTGGGGATCAGGTGGTGACGGGTCAACGCCACCGACCGCGCGCACAGTTCGCAGGCGTCGGGCTGGGGCGGCAGGCGGATGGCGTCGGCCACGGCGGCTCAGCGCTTGCGGCACAGGGTCAGGCCGTCGCCCAGCGGCAGCAGCGACAGCTCGACGCGCGCATCGTCCTTGAGCGCCCGGTTCAGCGCCTGAATGGCGCGGGTGTCGGCGCTGTCCGGCTGCGGCTGCAACACCCGACCGCTCCACAGGGTGTTGTCGAACAGCAGCAGGCCGCCCTGGCGCAACAGACGCAGCGCCTGCTCCAGGTAGGTCGGGTAGTTGGCCTTGTCGGCGTCGACGAAGATCAGGTCGAAGTCGCCCTGCCCTTCGTGCTCCAGCGCCGCCAGGCTGTCCAGCGCCGGGCCCAGACGCCATTGGATACGCTCGACCAGACCGGCCTCGGCGAAATAGCGGCGCGCGGTGGCGTTGTAGTCGCCAGGCAGGTCGCAGCAGATCAGCTGACCCTGCGGCCCCATGGCATCGGCCAGGCAGATGGCGCTGTAGCCGGTGAAGGTGCCGACCTCGACGATCCGCCGCGCGCCGACCAGGCGCACCAGCAGGGCCATGAACTGACCCTGCTCCGGGGCAATCTGCCAGCGCGCCTCGCTCAGCTGCGCGGTTTCCGCGCGCAGGCGGGCGAGCAACGGCGACTCGCGCAGGGAGACGTCCAGCAGGTACTGGTAAAGCGCGTCGTCGAGCTGCAGGCTGCGCTGGGTCACGGATTGCGCGCCAGTTCGGGGGCGAGCACGCGCTTGGCGTCCAGATAGGCGCGCTGCCAGTAGCTGTTGTCCAGGCTGTCCAGGCGCACCGTGCCGCCCGAAGACGGCGCGTGGACGAAACGTCCCTCACCGACATAGATGCCGGCATGGCTGACGCCGCGCCCGCCGTTGGTGGCGAAGAACACCAGGTCGCCGCTCTGCAGGGCGTCGCGGCGCACCTTGGGGCTGCGCATGGCGCTCAGCTCGCGGGTCGAACGCGGCAGGCTGATGCCGGCGGCGTCGCGGTAGACGTAGCCGATCAGGCCGCTGCAGTCGAAACCGCCGTCCGGGGTATTGCCGCCGTAGCGATAGGGCGTGCCGACCAGGCCGAGGGCGCGGAACAGCACGTCATCGGCGCCGCCCTGGAACTGGCCAGTGGCTGGCGTGTAGCTGGGCTGGGGGGTGGGAGCGCGACTGCTGCAGGCACTCAGCAGCAGGGCGAGAACGAGCAGGGCAACACGGGTCGTGACGGGCATGAGCGAGGCGATCCTGAGCCTGGATGCGCCCTACTCTGCCGGCTCGGGACGAACGGCGCAACCCTGCGGGGCCGCGCCGCAAGCCATCAGGGATGACGCTTGGCGGCCTGCTCGTCGTCCACCTGGGCCAGGGCGAGGACGCGCTTGGCCTGCAGGTAGCTGCGATTCCAGTAGCTGTCGTCCAGGCTGTCGATGCGCACACCGCCGCTGCGGCTGCTGCTGGAATGGATGAACTGGTCGTCGCCGAGGTAGATGCCGGCGTGGCTGACGCGGCCGCGACCGCGGTCGTTGAACAGGATCAGATCGCCCGGCTCCAGGTCGGCGCGGGCCACCTTGGGCGCATCCAGGTTGATCAGCTCGCGGGTCGAGCGCGGCAGTTCCAGGCCGACTTCCTTGCGGAACAGGTAGCCGACGAAGCCGCTGCAGTCGAAGCCGGACTGCACCGAGTTGCCGCCGTAGCGATAGCGGGTGCCGACCAGCGAACGCCCGAGATCGAGCAGGCTGTCGGCCAGCTGCGGCATTTCGTAGGGTTGGTCGTCGATCAGCGCGGCCATCTCGTCCTCGGCAGGTTCGACCTGCTGAGCGATGGGCTTGACCGCGGGTTCGTCGAGCTGCGGCTGCGGCGCATGGCCGGCGCAGGCGGCGAGAAAGGCGATGAGTGCAAAAGGCACGAGGGGTGCGAAGCGTTTGGGCATGGGCACGACCGTGTCGGTTGAATTTACAAGTGCGCGACTATGCCCTCTATGCCGTCTATTTGCAAATTCTATCGCTCGAAATGTGACCCAGTAGTTCCGGCAAAACATCTAAGGCCCGCCCAGCCAGCCGTACATCCACCACGTCGCTGAGGTCGGTCAGCGTGGGGTTGATCTCCACGCTCAGGCCGCCGGCCTGGCGGGTACGCAGCACCGGCTCGACTATGTAGGGGAAACTGGCGCTGGTGCCGACGCTGAGCACCACGGCAAAGCCCTTGCGCAGCTCGCCGTAGAGGCTGTCGACGGCCGCCTCCGGAAGCATTTCCTCGAACAGCACCACGGGCGGGCGCAACACTCCGCCGCACTGCCGACAGCGCGGCGGCAACGGCCGCTGCAGGTGCTCGGCCAATTTGCTGTCCTCGGCGCCGCAGGACTGGCAGTACAGCGGCGCCAGCTCGCCGTGGATCTCGATCAGACGCTCGCCGGGGCTGCCGGCGGCGCGGTGATAACCGTCGATGTTCTGCGTCAACACCCAGCAACCGGGCTTGCGCCGTTGCAGCTCGGCGATGGCCAGGTGGCCGGCATTCGGCGCTGCGCCGAGGCAGGCCTTGCCCAGCTCGGCCAGGTATTTCCAGCACAGTGCCGGGTCGCGGCGCAGCATCGGCCCGGACAGCGCCGCCTCGATCGGCAGGCCTTCGGCGGTATGGCCGTTGTACAGGCCGCCGAGGCCGCGGTAGGTGGGCAGCCCGGAGTCGGCCGACAACCCCGCCCCGGTAATGACCAGAATGCGCTCGGCCTGCTCGATGGCCCGCGCGACTCGCCGCAGCGCCTCGTCCATGCCTTAGCCCAGGATCTCGCTGAGAGGAATGAACCGCAGGCTGTCGCCCTCCTCCAGCGTCGTCCCCTCCAGAACCTCGGCCAGCCCTTCGGCCCAGGCGGCGCTGCGCAGCACGCCGGAACTCTGGTTGGCGTAAGGCACCGCGCGACCTTGTTCCAGGCGCGCGCGCAGGTATTCGCGGCGTATGCCCGGCTTGTGCCAGGCGAATCCGGCCGGCACGACGAAGCCCAGCGGCTCGATGCGCTGCACGCCGAGACGCCGCAGCAGGTAGGGGCGCGCCAGCAGACCGAAGGTGACCAGGGTCGAGGCCGGATTGCCCGGCAGGCCGATCACCGGCACGCCCTGGTAATGACCGAAGGTCAACGGCTTGCCCGGCTTGATCGCCAGCTTCCACAGCGCCAGCTCGCCGGCCTCGCGCAGGGCCAGGCCGAGATAATCCGCCTCGCCCACCGAGACCCCGCCGGTGGACAGGATCAGGTCGACGTCGCCGAGCCTTCCGAGGGCCTCGCGCGTCAGCTCCAGGTCGTCCGGCAGGATGCCGGCGTCGACCACGGCGCAGCCCAGGCGCTGCAGCCAGGCGCTGAGCAGGCGCCGGTTGCTGTTGTAGATCTGCCCCGGACCGAGCGCCTGACCGGGCTCGACCAACTCGTCGCCGGTCGACAGCACGGCGACCCGCGGCCGCCGCCGCACGCGCAGTTCGGCCGCACCGAGAGAGGCGGCCAGGCCCAGCTCGATCGGCCCCAGGCGCGTGCCGGCCGGCAGCACGCAGTCGCCGACACGGGTTTCCTGGCCGCGGGCGCGGACGTTCTGGCCAAGCCTGAGCGGCTGCCGAAAGCGCACCCGCCCGGCGTCATCCAGCTCCACGTTCTCCTGCATTTCCACGCTGTCGGCGCCAGCCGGCAGCGGCGCACCGGTGAAGATGCGCGCGCAGCTACCCGACTGCAGCGGCAAGGGCGCCGTGCCGGCCTGGATGCGCTGACTGACCGGCAGCGCCTCGCCTTGCCAGTCGGCCAGGCGCAGGGCGTAACCGTCCATGGCGCTGTTGTCCCAAGGCGGCAGGTCGAGTGCAGCGAGCAGCGGCTCGGCCAGCACCCGGCCATCGGCATCGGCCAACGCGACGGTTTCCTGCTGCGCGATGGGTGCGGCCTCGGCCAGCGCCAGCAGGCGTGCCAGCGCCGCCTCCATGGGCAACAGGCCGGGTTGCTCGCAACCGCTCATCCGCGGCTCTCGCAGGCGGCCACCTGTTTCAGATGGGGGACGAAATTGCAGGGACGATGCCGGGCATCCAGCTGCTCGCCGAGGATGCCGTCCCAGGCGGTGCGGCAGGCGTTGGTCGAACCCGGCAGGCAGCACACCAGGGTACCGTTGGCCAGGCCGGCCAGGGCGCGCGACTGGATGGTGGAGGTGCCGATGTCGGCCACCGAGATCTGCCGGAACAGCTCGCCGAAGCCGTCCACCTGCTTGTCCAGCAGGCAGGCGACCGCCTCCGGCGTGCTGTCGCGCCCGGTGAAACCGGTGCCGCCGGTGATCAGCACCACCTGCACGCCGTCGTCGGCAATCCAGCCGGCGACCTGGGCGCGGATCTTGTAGAGATCGTCCTTGAGCAGGACGCGCGCGGCCAACTGGTGACCGGCCGCCTGCAGGCGATCGACGAACAGTTGTCCCGAGGTATCGGTTTCCAGGGTGCGGGTGTCGCTGACGGTGAGCACGGCGATCTGCAGCGGCACGAACAGCGCCTCGGCCTTATGGTTCATGGCAGGCTTCCAATTGCGAGAGAATGGCCAGAGTTATATCACACCACCCGCCACCGGAGACGCCAGCATGCCCGCCTCGAACGCCCCACCACCCTGCTCCGTACTGCTGCTTGCCGGCGGCCGCGGCCAACGCATGGGCGGTCGCGACAAGGGCCTGCTGGAGTGGCGCGGGCAGCCGCTGATCGCCTGGCTGCACGAGCTGGTACGCCCCTTGAGCGACGACCTGATCATTTCCTGCAACCGCAACGCCGAGCGCTACGCGCCCTATGCCGACCGCCTGGTGAGCGACCAGGACAGCGACTTCCAGGGACCGCTGGCCGGCATTCGCGCGGGCCTGGCGGCGGCGCGCCACAGCCAGCTGCTGGTACTGCCCTGCGACGCGCCGCTGGTGGATCGCCCGCTGCTCGACGCCTTGCTCGAACGCGCCGGTAGCAAACCGGCGGTGGTGCGCCAGGGGCAGTACTGGCAGCCGTTGTTCTGCCTGCTGCCGACCGCGTTGAGGGACGATCTGGAACGCGCCTGGCAGACCGGCCAGCGCAGCCCGCAGCGCTGGCTCGACAGCCTCGCACCGACGCCGCTGGACTGCCCCCTCGACGATGCGCGCCTGGCCAATCTGAATACGCCGGAACTCCTCGCCGCCGCCCGACCCGACTGAGGCGCCGGGAAAACTCGGTGGAACTCGCACGCCGCTACTGCGTCTGAGCCTGGGTACATAGGTTGTATCACCCAAGGAGACAGACCATGACTCAACGGATCATCCCCGCCCTGCTTATCGCCCTCGGTTTCGCCGCACTGGCCGGCTGCGCCTCGCCGTCGGTGATCACCCTGAACGACGGCCGCGAGATCCAGACCGTGGACAAGCCCAAGTTCGACGAGGACTCCGGCTTCTACGAGTTCGAGCAACTCGACGGCAAGCGCGCCACCGTCAACAAGGACCAGGTGCAGACCGTCAAGGAACTCTGAATCGACGCCCCGGGCCTCCCCTGCGAGGCCCAGGCAGGCTGTGGGGTTGGCACGAAAACGGCCGCTGCGCTAAATTTTTTTCGGGCTAACCCCTTGTGCGGTAAAAGTTTTTCGGTAGAATACGGCTCATTCGGAGTGTAGCGCAGCTTGGTAGCGCGTCTCGTTCGGGACGAGAAGGTCGCAGGTTCGAATCCTGTCTCTCCGACCAAATCAAAAACCCGCCTTAACCGGCGGGTTTTTTTATGCCTGCGATTACCATCCCGCCTGGCGCCGGCCAACGCCTCAGCGAAGAAAGGCCACCACCTGCTCGCCGTCGAACGGCCAGTTCAGTTCGGCGCCGGTGTCGCAACGACGCAGCACCGGGATACGCAGGCCGTACTGCTCCACCATGCCCTCGTGCTCGGCGATATCGATCAGCTCCACCAGCAGGCCGTTCTCGACGAACGGCATGAGCAGCGCCTCGGCCACCTCGCACAGGTGGCAGCCCAGGGTTCCGAAGAGTTGGCATTCCGGCGTCATGTGCGCACCTCACTGTCGGCAAGGTGCGCAGTTTAGCACCGCCGCGAATCAGCTCGCGGCCGCGCCCTCGCCGAGCTGACCGGCGAGCAGCGCCTGCAGGCCGTCGAGCAGGCTGCGGTTGAGGCTGCCGGCCTTCTCCAGGCGCGGCAAGTCGAAACGCTCGTCGAGCGAGAAGCCGCCCTTGAGCAGGTCCTTGAGCAGGCCGCCGGCGTCCTGCGCCAGGCCTTCGGCGCTGCGCAGCGCCTCGAGCAAGCCCTGGGCGTAGTTCTGCAGGTCGCCATTGACCGCGCTGGCGCCCTGCCCGGCCACGGCGCCATAGGCATCGGTGGCCTGGCGCACGCTGGTCTGGGTCAGGCGCAGGGACATCGAGGCCAATTGCTCACCGTCCATTTCCAGGGCCATGGCGCGGTCGAAGGCACCGGCCAGGTCGCCGGCGTAGAACTGGTTGGACAGCTCCTGCACCTGACTGAAGAGCTTCTCCAGCGCCTTGACCTCGTCGGCATCCAGCTCGCCTTCGACGCTGACCTGCCAGCCGCCGATCCGTAGGCTGCCGGACTGGCTGCTGGCCGTCACGGCCGTGCCGCTGCCGTTGCTGGCGGCGGCGAAGCTGCTCTGCGACCAGCTGGCCGAAGCCTGCGCCACGGAGATGCGCAGGCGGTCGCCGTCGCGGGTGGTCACCGACAGGTCGAAGGTTTCCGCCAGGGCGCTGAAGCGCTCGCTGTAGCCGGCCAGGGCGAGCGAGCCCGACGCCGGTGCGGCAGCGCCGAAGCGCCGGTCGAGATCGCCGAGGCCGTCCTGGATGCGCTGATAGGTATCGTCGATATCGCCGGCCACCTTGCCGGCCAGCACGCCCATGCCGTCGAGAATCTTGCGCGCTTCGGCGAAGCCCTTCTCCACGCCTTCGCGTGCCTGGCCGAGGAGTTTCTCCAGCTTGGCCGGATCGGCACCCGCCGCAGCCTCGCTCTGCAGGCGCTGTTCGATAAAGCCGAGGATGCGCCCGGCGACCTTCTCGGGAGTGAAATCGTCCTGTTTGCCACTCAGCGCGCCGGGCTGCAAACCGAGCTTGTCGGCCAAGCGGTTGGCCAGAACGGACTGCGCATCGGCCGCATTGCTGCGCGGCGACGGCGATTGAGCGGCTTGGGCGGCGCGCGAGGCGGAGGGGTTGAGCGAGGCCAGGCTGTTCATGGCAAGGTACCGGGGCAGGACATCTGCCGGGTTAACGGCCGCCGCCGCGCAAGCTTTAGCCGCACACGACCAACGGTCTGCCAGTCAATGCCCCGCCGCCTGCAGCAGACGCACGGCCGCCGCCCGCGCCTGACGCGCCTGATCGCCCGGTCCGTAGACATGGGCCATGCTCAACGCCCCCTCGAAGAGAAACTGCAGCTGCGCGGCGAGCGCATCGGTATCCGTCGCCCCCAGAGCCTGCAGCGCCCGACGGAAGTGCTCGAGCAAGGCGCGCTTGTGCGCCGCCGCCTGGCGGTGGATGGGGTGCGCGCGGTCGTGAAACTCCGCCGTGGCATGGAGGAACAGGCAGCCGCAGAAATCCGCCTCGCCGAGCAGTTGCTGCAGCCCGTCGAACGTCGCCAGGATCGCCTCGCGCGGCGCCAGACCGGCTAGGGCCGCCTGCATGCGCGCACCGAGCTGCTCGTGCTGCAGCTGCAGGGCCGCGAGAATCAGCTCGTCCTTGGACTTGAAGTGCTTGTACAGGGTCATCTTCGCCACCCCGGATTCGGCCAGGATGCGGTCGATGCCGGTGCCGTGGTAACCCTCGCGATAGAACAGCTGCAGCGCGGTGGCGAGCAGCTGTTCGCGTTTGTTCGAAGCCATGTGCAACCTCCAGAGGTGGCCATTATGCGCAAGGTGCGGCAAAGGTCGACCGCGGCGGGGAGAAAATCGTCGCTTGAAATATACAGACCTGTCTGTCTAACATCCATTTACCCCAGCCCTGGAGCATTCGCCATGACGCGGTTCGAACTCAACCTGTCCGCCAACGGCTACCAGGCGCGCTCGCTCGCCAGCCTGATCGGCCGCGCGCTGCTGCGCCGCGCTACCCCTGGACGGCGGCATGATCAGTCCCTTCCCTCCCCCAGGGACAGCGAACCTGTGCGCCGCTGCCGCTACCGCTACGCCTTCGCCCTGCTGCTGGCCGGCCTCGCGTTCGGCGCCCAGGCCGAGCTGCGCCTGAGCCTGGTCAGGACCTCCGCGACCACGACCCTGGACGCCTTCACCGTGGCCGGCGGCAAGTGGACGCAGAGCGCCACCGCCAACCATGTGGCGGTGCTGATCGAGCACCATGCCGCCACCCTGCTGTTCGACACCGGCCTCGGCCGCCAGGTGGACCGCCAGTTCGCCGAGATGCCCTGGCACAGCCGGCAGCTGATGCAGTACGGCGCGGTGCGGCCGGTGCGCGACCAACTGCAGCGCGACGGCATCCGCGTCGATCGCATCCTGCTGTCCCACGCTCACTGGGATCATGCCTCGGGCCTGGCCGACTTCCCCGAAGTGCCGGTCTGGGCGCCCTACGCGGAAATCGAGTTCAGCCGCATCGCTGCGCCGCCGGCGATCCTGCCCAGCCAGTTCGAGCACGGCGTTCGCTGGGTGCCGTACGACTTCGCGCCGCAGCCATTTCTCGGCTTCGCCGAGAGCCTCGATCTGTTCGGCGACGGCGCCCTGGTGCTGGTGCCGCTGCGTGGCCACACCCCCGGCTCGGTCGGCCTGTTCGTCACCCTCGAGGACGGTCGCCGCCTGTTCTTCACCGGCGACGCCAGCTGGCGCCTGGAGGGCTTCACCGGACCGCGGGAGAAGTTCTGGATCAGCCGCCGACTGGTCGATCACGACCGCGTCGCCACCACCGACGTCCTGCAGCAGGTGCACCGGCTGATGCAGCAACAGCCCGAGCTAAAGGTGCTGCCAGCGCACGATTCGCTCGCCCAGCAGGCGCTGCCGGTCTACCCGCAGTGGCTGCAATAGACGGCCAGGCGCCAGCTACCGCTCGTCCGTCCAGACTAAAGTCTTACAGTCGACTCGCCACTGAAATGCTTTATTTCACAACGCCGTAACTGGCCGGTCACATCGTGGCCGACCCAACTATAAGAACGAGGAGACAACAATAATGAGTAAGACTCCCCTCGCCCGCGCCGTGGCCCTCGCCACGCTGGGCGCCAGCCTCACCCTGCCAGGCATGGCTCAGGCCGACTTCATCGGCGACAGCAAGGCCACCCTGGAGCTGCGCAACTTCTATATGAACCGCGACCTGCGCCATACCACCTCGGCGCAGCAGTCCAAACGCGAAGAATGGGCCCAGGGCTTTATCTTCAAGGCCGAATCCGGCTTTACCGAGGGCACTGTGGGCTTCGGCCTCGACGCCTATGCCGCTCTGGGCGTGAAGCTCGACTCCTCGGACGAGCGCGCCGGCACCAACCTGCTGCCCAATGCCTTCGGCGACGAGGGCCCGGGCGAGTATTCCGAGGCCACCGGCGCAGCCAAGGTCAAGATATCCAAGACCGTCGCCAAGGTCGGCGGCATGATGCCGAAGCTACCCAGCGTCTCTTCCAACGACGCGCGCCTGCTGCCGCAGACCTTTCTTGGCGGCCATCTGACCTCCAACGAAATCGACGGCCTGACCCTGCATGCCGGCCAGTTGAAGGAACAGAACCAGCGCGACTCCACCAACTTCGAAGACCTCAGCGTCAACGCAGGTGGCGGCATTCGCGGCTTCACGTTCAACGGCAAGGGTAACGTCGGCGATGACTTCAACTTCGCTGGTCTGTCCTATCAACTGACCAAAGACCTGACCGCCAGCTACCACTACGGCGAGCTGGAAGACCTGTACAAGCAGCACATCTTCAACCTGGTCCATGTCCTGCCGATTGCCGACAAGCAATCGCTGAAATCGGACGTGCGCTATGCACGCACCACCGACGACGGCCACAGCAATATCGACAACAAGTCCTTTGGCGCCATGTTCACCTACGCCCTGGGTAGCCATGCGTTCGGCCTGGGCTACCAGAGCATGAGCGGCGACACCGGCTACGCCTACATCAACGGCACCGATCCTTTCCTGGTCAACTATGTGCAGATCGGCGACTTCGCCAACAAGGACGAAAAATCCTGGCAAGTGCGCTACGACTACAACTTTTCCGCCTTCGGCCTGCCGGGTCTGAGCTTCATGACCCGTTACCTCAACGGCGACAATATCGACCGCGGCCCCGGCATCTCGGACGGTAAAGAGTGGGAGCGCAACATGGACATCACCTATGTCGTCCAGGAAGGCACCTTCAAGAACCTAGGCTTCAAGTGGCGCAACGCCACCCTGCGTTCCGATGCCCTGGGCGAGCTCGACGAAAACCGCCTGATCGTCAGCTACACCATCCCGCTGATGTAAGGCCGCCTGCGAGCCCCCAAGCGCTGCCACTCTGCTTACGGAGTCGCGGCGCTTTTGCTGGTCTGGGCGTTCGGCTAGGCTCAGATCGACGCGGAGGACGATTCGATGGACAGCGACTACCAACCCCTGGCCTGCGACCTGTACGACTACCTGGAAATCGCCTGCCTGCACCGCTACCGCCTGGAGATCGAACTGCTCGACGGCACGCGCCAGCAAGGCCAGGCGCTGACCACCGAGACCACGGCGAGCAAGGAGGAATTTCTGCTCCTGCGCTGCGCCGATGGCGAGCGGCGCCTGCGCCTGGATCGCCTGCTGGCGATCACCCCGCAGGACGACGGGGCGAGCTTCGGCCGGGTGCTATTGGGCGGAGAACGCTGTTAAGCAGGGCAAGCCGAGAGGTGCGCCATAGGCACCCACCATTCTTGGCAGCTGCTGCGTACGGCGGCGCTCTGGATCTGCCTCAGTCATATAAACGCACCCTGAAGCAGGCCCCGCCCAGCGGCGAATCCTCCAGGCTCAGTTCGCCGTCGTAGCTGTCGATGATGTCCTGCACCACCGCCAGGCCGATGCCCTGCCCCGGGTTTTGCGCGTCCAGCCGTTCGCCGCGTCGCAGCACGCGGGCGCGCTGGTCGGCGGGCACGCCAGGGCCGTCGTCCTCGATGGTCAGGCGGCAGCCGTCGGGCAGTTCCTCCAGGCTCACGCGCACGCGGTGCAGGCACAGGCGGTAGGCGTTTTCCAGCAGGTTGCCGAGCAGTTCCATCAGCGCGCCGCGCTCCATGCTGATCTGGCTGTGTTCGGCCACCTGCACGTCCACCTGCACGCGCTTGTCGCGGTAGACCTTGTCCAGCGACAGGCACAGGCCGTCGAGCAGCGGCCATACGGCCTCGCGGTGGCGCACCAGGCCGCTGCGGCGCAGGCTGGCGCGCTGCAGCTGGTAGCCGATCTGCTGGCTCATGCGTTCGATCTGCGCCTGCATCAGTTGCGCCTGGTCGCGGTTGGCCGGCTGGCCGGCGAGGGTTTCGCCGAGGCCCTGGAGCACGCTGAGCGGGGTTTTCAGGCTGTGCGCCAGGTCTTCCAGAGAGTCGCGGTAGCGTTCGCGCTGGCGCCGCTCGCTGTCCAGCAGGCGGTTGAGCGAGCCGGTCAGGCGCAGCAGTTCGCGCGGGTGCTGGTCGCTCAGGTGCTGGCGGGTGCCGGCCTCGACGCCGTCCAGCTCGTCGCTCAGGCCGCGCAGGCTGCGAAAGCCCCAGGTCAGGCCGAACCAGAGCAGGCCGAGCAGCGCCAGCAGGGCGATGCCCAGCCACAGTTTGAGGCGCCAGACGAAGCCGTCGAACAGCTTCTGGTACTCGCTGGTAGGTTGCATGGTGACGATGCTGAAGGCGGCGGCGTTGCCGCGCAGCAGGTCGACCTCGATGTCGTAGAGGAAGAATTCCTCGCCGTGCTCGTCGCGCACGCGGGCGAACTCGTGGCCGCGGCCGTCGTAGCGCGGCTGGTAGCGGATCGCCTCGTCCTCGGAGGAGCGCGAGCGCCACAGCAGCCGGCCGTCGCGGTCGTAGATGAAGCCGAGCAGGTGCGAGTCGAGGTTGTCGAACTCCTCGTCCGGCATCTTCTCCGGCATGCGCAACTGGCCGTCGTGGATGCGCGCGGCGGAGATCAGCGCGGCGGCGTCGGAGGCCAGGCGCTTTTCCACGGTCTGCTCCAGGGCCATGTTGAACACGCCCTGCAGCACCGGCAGCAGCACCAGCATGAACAGCACCGCCAGCACGGCGGTGCCCAGCATCAGGCGCAGGCGCAGCGAGCCCAGGCGCGCCCGCAGCCGGCGCAGGTAGGCGCGGCTGCGGCTCACTTGCAGCGCTCGTTGAACAGGTAGCCTTGGCCGCGCACGGTCTCGATCGGCTTGCCGCCTAGGGCCGCCTCCAGCTTGCGGCGCAGGCGTCCGACCAGCACTTCGATGACGTTGGGGTCGCGCTCCTCGTCGCCCGGGTAGAGCTGCTCCATCAGCCGTTCCTTGGCCACCACCTGCTGGTGATGGCGCATCAGGTATTCGAGGATGCGGTACTCGTAGGCGGTCAGCTGCAACGGCTGCTCGTCCACCGAGGCCTGCTTGCGGTTCAGGTCGAGCACCAGGCCGCCGGCCTCGATGGTCGATTTGGTGAAGCCCGAGGAGCGCCGCAGCAGGGCGTTCAGGCGCGCCTCCAGTTCCTCGAACTGGAACGGCTTGACCACGTAGTCGTCGGCGCCGCAGGACAGCCCTTCGACCTTGTCCTGCCAGTTGCCGCGGGCGGTGAGAATCAGGATCGGGAAGTTCTTGTCCTGGCTGCGCAGCTGGCGGATCAGGTCGATGCCGCTCATGCCGGGCAGGCCGAGGTCGACCAGGGCCAGGTCGTGGTTGTAGGACTCGGCCCGGTACAGCGCCTCCTCGGCGGTGCGCACGGCGTCGACGACGTGGCCCTGCTCGCTGAGACGGGTGAACAGATGGTGGCGCAGCAGCGCTTCGTCTTCCACCACCAACAATTTCATGACGCATCCCCTATTGGTTGGCAGGCCGGGCAAGAGGCCCGGCCGCGGTTAATGGCGTGAACCTCAGAAGGCATAGTTGGCGCCGAGGTAGACCTGCGAGCTGCTGTGCAGGTCCAGCGAGCCGGCCTTGGCCGCGCCGTGCGGCGCCATTTCGGTGCTGGCGTTGCTGCGCAGGTAACGATAACCCGCTTCGATCGAGGTATTGCGGTTGAGTTCCTGCAGGATACCGGCCTGCAGGCCCGCGGCGTAGCCGATGTCGCTGTCGCGCGAGAAACCGCGGCTCTCCTGCTCCAGCTTGACCAGGCCGGCGCTGACGCCGCCGAACAGCTTGGTATTGTTGTCGCCCAGCGGGACGAACAGGTCGTAGCTGCCGAGCAGGTTCTGCTGGCGCAGCTTGTAGCCGTTGTGACTGTCGGAGACGTTTTCGTAGGTGGCGTAGTAGCGGCTGTCGGCCGTCTGCTGGCCGGCGCGCACGCCCCAGGTGCCGCTGTCGTGGATCGCCTTGTCGAGTTTGGGATCGTTGAGGTTGGCGTTCAGCGCGCTGGATTTCTGGATGTTGTTGCTGGTCTGGCCCCAGGTCAGGCCGACGAAGCTGTCGGCGGCCTGGGCGCCGACGGCGGCGCAGGAAAGCAGAGTGGCCAGGGCGATGCGGTTCAGGGTGGGTTTCATCGGGATTGCCTCGCGGATCGGTTGTTGACTGACTCGACAAGCAGTCTGCCCGAGGGCCACTGAACCCCTACTGAACCCTCCTTGAACCTCGCCTGAACGACTCACAGAGCGTCTACAACCGCCGCACCAGGGCCGCGGCGAGCAGGAACAGGGTCGCCAGCACGGCCAGCAGCGCCAGCCAGCCGGCGTGTTCCCAGACGTAGCCGCCGCCGTAGCCGACCAGGCTGGAACCCAGATAGTAGGCGCACAGGTACAGCGCCGAGGCCTGCGCCTTGGCGCCCTGGGCGTGGGCGCCGACCTGGCCGCTGGCCACCGCATGGGCGGCGAAGAAGCCCAGGGTGAACAGCGCCAGGCCGGCCACCGCGGCGCTCAGCCAGGGCGTCGCGCAGAGGGCCACACCGAGCAGCATCAGCGCGATGCCGCCGAGCAGCACCCGGCGCGCGCCGAAACGCGGCACCAGCCGGCCGGACCAGCCGGCGCTGAAGATGCCCAGCAGGTAGACGGTGAACAGCAGGCCGATCACCGTGGCCGAGAGGTTGAACGGCGCCGCGGCCAGGCGAAAGCCGACGTAGTTGAACAGGGCGACGAAGCCGCCCATCAGCAGGAAGGCCAGGGCGAACAGCAGGCGCAGTCGCGGGTTGCCCAGGTGCAGGGCGAAGTTGCCGAGCAGCCCGCGCAGCGACAGCGGCTGGGCGCGGAAATGCCGCGACGGCGGCAGCAGCCAGAGA
>NZ_AVOF01000650.1:0-1004 GCF_000465935.2 Pseudomonas sp. EGD-AK9 | reverse complement strand
CTTTTGGACATGAAAATTCCCGGCATGGACGGAATCGAAATCTTAAAACGGATGAAGGTCATTGACGAAAACATCCGGGTCATTATCATGACGGCATACGGAGAGCTCGACATGATCCAGGAATCGAAGGAATTGGGCGCTCTGACGCACTTTGCCAAGCCGTTTGACATCGACGAAATCAGAGACGCCGTCAAAAAATATCTGCCCCTGAAGTCTAACTGACAAAAAGAAGAAACAAATGAATCATGTCATTATGTTGCCGATTTGTCGAAAAGTTGGTATCCTAGTTATGGAGAAAAAGCGATCTGAGTATTTACATATGACAGCAATATATGGGTCATGCTAGGGTGGAAAGCTTTTTTCGCTAGAAGACAATCAGGCTACATAAGGAGGACATTCGACATGCCTTTAGTTTCTATGACGGAAATGTTGAATACAGCTAAAGAAAAAGGGTACGCTGTAGGACAATTTAACTTAAACAACCTTGAGTTTACTCAAGCGATTTTACAAGCAGCTGAAGAAGAAAAATCTCCAGTGATCCTTGGTGTTTCCGAAGGTGCGGGACGCTACATGGGCGGCTTCAAAACAGTCGTTGCTATGGTAAAAGCACTTATGGAAGAGTACAAAGTGACAGTTCCTGTTGCGATTCATTTAGACCATGGTTCAAGCTTTGAATCTTGTGCGAAAGCGATTCATGCAGGTTTCACATCTGTAATGATCGACGCTTCTCACCATCCATTTGAAGAAAACGTAGCAACAACTGCTAAAGTTGTTGAGCTTGCTCATTTCCACGGAGTATCTGTAGAAGCTGAGCTTGGAACAGTAGGCGGACAAGAAGATGACGTTATCGCTGAAGGCGTAATCTACGCTGATCCTAAAGAGTGCCAAGAGCTTGTTGAGCGCACTGGCATCGACTGCCTTGCACCTGCATTAGGTTCTGTTCACGGCCCTTACACAGGTGAGCCAAACCTTGGCTTCAAAGAAATGGAAGAGATTGGAAAATC
>NZ_AVOF01000649.1:0-1006 GCF_000465935.2 Pseudomonas sp. EGD-AK9 | reverse complement strand
GCCACTTTTGAATTGTGCTTGTCATAAATGACTTTTCTTTCGTTAAACAGCTGTTCCATTTCATCCATTGAACGGTTATGCAGTACAGGGCGGCTTTCGATCAATAAATCCGCGCGCTGCTTCCAGTTCTCCCATGACAGGTCCAGATGAAGCACGAGACAGTTTTCCAGACAGCAATTCCTGATTTCTTCTTGTTTAAAAGATCCCCCGCCCAGAGATACGATTTTGAATCGTTTATGATGGCAGATGTCTAAAATATATTCCTTCTCCGTTTTCCGGAAAAAGTCTTCTCCCTTTTTCTCAAATATCTCAGGAATTGACATATTGAAATCCTTTTCGATCTGCTGGTCAATATCAATAAAATCTCTATATAATTTTTTAGCGACCAATTGGCCGATTGTTGTTTTTCCTACACCCATGAATCCGATCAGGACGATATTTCTTTCTCTTACTGGGATGGCTCGTTTAGCGTTCATCTTCGGCGAAATCCTCCTAAGGAATGAAATTTTATATTCATTATATGCTTATTTAGCGAATATTTATATAGATACCGGCTTTACCGGTCAAGCTTATAGTGCGCTTTGTTGTTTAGCCATTTTTGCCTGAATGACATTCATTGTACAACATTTCCCCAGGTATTTTAATACTTCGACGCAAAAAAGCATTAAAACCTTCCGCCTTTATTGTTTTTCCAGCTGACTCTTCGATGGAAGGGTCTTTTTCTGTATGATAAATAGGAAGGGAGAAATGGCGATGATCATTTGGATAAACGGGGCATTCGGTTCCGGAAAAACACAAACAGCCTTCGAACTGCACAGAAGGCTGAACCCATCTTACGTGTATGATCCCGAGAAATTGGGTTTTGCGCTGCGCTCCATGGTGCCGCAGGAGATCGCAAAGGACGATTTTCAAAGCTATCCTTTATGGCGGGCGTTCAATTACAGTTTGCTAGCTTCTCTGACAGATACATACCGCGGCATCATTATTGTGCCTATGACGATTGTAC
>NZ_AVOF01000648.1:0-1017 GCF_000465935.2 Pseudomonas sp. EGD-AK9 | reverse complement strand
CGGTAGTCGAACAGGCGGCGCAGCGGCGAGGGCAGGGCGAGGCGCAGGATCAGGTCGGGCACACGAGCCTCCATGGACAGGCTGGCGATCTTAGCACGCGACGGCCGGCACCCCGCGCGGCTTGCATCGACTGGCGGCTCTGGTATGATCCGCGGCCTATTTCTGTGCGGTGCCTGACGTTGGGTCGGGTGGCGGCACAAACACCCCGAGGAAAGCCCCATGAAAGCCGATATCCACCCGAATTACGTCGAGATCGACGCCACCTGCTCCTGCGGCAACGTGATCAAGACCCGCTCCACCCTGGGCAAGAACCTGAGCCTCGACGTTTGCTCCGAGTGCCACCCGTTCTACACCGGTAAGCAGAAAGTGCTGGACACCGGCGGCCGTATCGATCGCTTCAAGCAGCGCTTCGGCGTGTTCGGCGCTACCAAGTAAGCGACCGCGCGATTGCGGAACGGCCCATGGTCTTGTCCGTGAAGCTGAAAAAGGCGTCCCTGGTGGGCGCCTTTTTCGTTTCTGTCGCCTGGGCAGGGCTCGCCCAGGCCTTCTGCCCGCTGCAGGCGGATCTGCCGCAGCTGGCGGTCAAGCAGGTGGTGGATGGCGATACCCTGCGCTTGGTCGATGGTCGCAGCGTGCGCCTGATCGGCCTCAACGCGCCGGAGCTGGGGCGCCAGGGGCGTGGCGACGAACCCTTCGCGGTGCAGGCCCAGCGCCGTCTGCAGGCGCTGGTGGCGGCCAACGACGGCCGTGTCGGCCTGCGCCCGGGGCGCGAGGGCAAGGATCGCTACGGCCGCACCCTGGCCCATCTCTATGACCGCCAAGGGCGCAATCTGGAGGCGCAGCTGCTGGCCGAGGGGCTCGGTTTCATGGTCGCGGTGGCGCCCAACGTCGCCTTGGTGAGCTGCCAGCAGGCGGCCGAGCGTCAGGCGCGCCAGCAGCGCCTGGGGCTATGGCGCAAGGAGCAGGTGCAAGCCGCCGGCCAGTTGCGCAGCGGCGGCTTCGCCCTGCTCGGCGGGC
>NZ_AVOF01000647.1:0-1023 GCF_000465935.2 Pseudomonas sp. EGD-AK9 | reverse complement strand
GAGCCGGGCGCAATGCTGCTTAGCCAGGCTCAGGGCGCGTTCGCGAATGCCGTGGCCGCGCCACAGCCAGGCGCAGAAGGCGGCGAACAGCATCAGCAGGAAGACATCGAACAGATCGATCATTATGACTCCGGCGGCGGGAGACAGAGCTTAGCAGGCCGTTGAAAAACTACCTACGTTGCCATTGCTGCGTTAAAAACAGACTCGGAATGCTCATTTACAGCTCGTAAACTCCGCTTCCTCGCCTGTTTGACTCGCTGGCGCTCGCCCTTCGGGCCAGCCTTCGGCTGTTACTCCCGTTGGTCGTTGCGCCTTGCACTGGCTGCCTCGCCTACGTTTTTCAACGGCCTGCTAGCCTATCTGCCGCCCGGTTCTCAGCCCATGCGGTCGGGTGGACGCTGGGTGGCTCTCAGCTTTTCTCTTCGCTCAGGGCCTGGTAGCGCTGCTGCAGTTCGGCGCGGATCTGCCGGCGCTGGGCGGCCTGGCGCTGGCGGCGCAGGCCGTCGGGGGTGTCCGGCTGCAGCTCCGGCACCGGCGCCGGGCGGCCCTGTTCGTCCACCGCGACCATGGTGAAGAAGCAGCTGTTGGTGTGGCGCACCGAGCGCTCGCGGATGTTCTCGGTGATCACCTTGATGCCGATCTCCATCGAAGTGCGCCCGCAGTAGTTGACCGAGGCGAGGAAGGTGACCATCTCGCCGACGTGCACCGGCTCGCGGAAGATCACCTGGTCCACCGACAGGGTCACCACGTAGCGACCGGCGTAGCGGCTGGCGCAGGCGTAGGCGACTTCGTCGAGGTACTTGAGCAGGGTGCCGCCGTGGACGTTGCCGGAGAAGTTGGCCATGTCCGGGGTCATCAGTACGGTCATCGTCAGTTGTGCGGTTCCGGCTTCCATAGGTACTCCGTGGGCGGGGGATGGGCGGGACGCTGCAGGACGCCTGCTGTCGTGCCGGCTCGGCGCCGGGATCGCGGCGGCCTCCTGCAAGGACGCCGGCGGGTGCTCGCGCGCCACAGTCCGCGCCC
>NZ_AVOF01000646.1:0-1025 GCF_000465935.2 Pseudomonas sp. EGD-AK9 | reverse complement strand
GGCCACGCTGCTGCGGCAGGCGGCGCAGTCGAGCAGCAGTTCGGCGACCAGTCGCGCGCCGGCCTGGTGCCGCGCCCGGCGCTGCGCCTGGTGATCCTCGATCAGGCGCTGCAATTGTGGGCGCGAGCGTTCCAGCAGCAGGGCCAGGCTCTCGTACAGGCGGCGTTCGCCGTCCTCGGGCGGGGCCACGCTGTCGAAGGCCACCAGGGCGTGCAGGCCGAGACGCGCCAGGGCTTCGCGCCAGTCGGCGGTGCGGTGATCGCCGCTGGCGACGAAATTCAGTACCGGCAGCAGCGGCCGGCCGCACATGGCCAGCACTGCCAGCTCGTCGCGGTACTTGGCCAGCACCGGTTCGCGCACGTCGATCACGTACAGCCCAGCGTCGGAAGCGAGCAGCTGGCGCAGCACCTTGGCCTCCTGCTCGTAGCGCTGGCGCGCCTCGCTGCCCTCGAGAAAGCGGGCCAGGCGTGCCGGGCCGTCCAGGCGTTCGCCGGGGCGGTCGAGGCGCTCCAGATGGTCGAGCAGGGCGATGGCGTCTTCCAGGCCGGGGGTGTCGTACAGCTCCAGCAGCGCGGTGCCGTCGACCGACAGGCGCGCGCCTTCGACATGGCGGGTAGTGCTGGCGCGCGGCGACACCTCGCCGAACTCCACGTCGCGGGTCAGGGTGCGCAGCAGCGAGGTCTTGCCGACGTTGGTGTGGCCGACCAGGGCGAGTCGTAGTGGCTGGCTCATGGTGCGGATCTCGGCGTCGTGGGACTTCGTAGGGTGGATGACGCTTTTTTCGTCCACCGTCGCCAATGGTGGATGGGTGAAGCGTCATCCACCCTACGGGTATATCGGGCTTCAATCATGCCCGCTCTCCAGCCAGTTCAACGGCGCCGTATCGCCGTGCGCCAGTTGCAATTTGTCCAGCGCCTGGTGCCAGTCGGCCAGGCGTGCGCTGTCTAGGGTTTCGCCGGGCGCGGGCGGCAGCAGCCAGATGCGCGTGGCGGAGGCCGAGCGCGCCAGTTCGCCGAGCAGCGCCA
>NZ_AVOF01000645.1:0-1026 GCF_000465935.2 Pseudomonas sp. EGD-AK9 | reverse complement strand
CTGCATGCACGGGCGGGCGAACGGCTCGCCGAACAGGGGCGCGGGCTGGCCGCCGGCGATCTGCCCCCTGCCATTCGTCAGTTACTGGAGGAGTTGTGTCCTTGTCTGAATTGAGACTCGAGGCCGCCGACGAGGCGGCGATGCTGGCCCTCGGCGCGCGGCTCGCCGAGGTCAGCGGCGGTGCCGGCATCATCTACCTGCACGGCGATCTGGGCGCCGGCAAGACCACCCTGTCGCGCGGCATGCTGCGCGGCCTGGGCCATGCCGGGGCGGTCAAGAGCCCGACCTTCACCCTGGTCGAGCCCTACGAGATCGGCGCCGTGCGCGCCTTCCATTTCGACCTGTATCGCCTGGTCGACCCGGAGGAGCTGGAGTTTCTCGGCATCCGCGATTACTTCGAAGGCGATGCGCTGTGCCTGATCGAATGGCCCGAGCGCGGCGCCGGCGTTTTGCCAAAGCCCGACCTGGACATTACCATTAGCCCGCAAGCGAGCGGCCGTTCGCTGCTGTTGCAGGCACATGGGGCGCGCGGGCAAGCCTGGTGTGCACTGTTGGCAGGCCAAGCATAAATAGATCGATGGGGTTGGGTATGCGCATAGGCGCGCTGGTTACCGCTGTGGGGGTGTTGTGGGCGGCCCTGGCTGCCGAGGTGCTGGCCGCCTCCGATGTGCGCAGCGTGCGATTGTGGCGTGCGCCGGACAACACCCGGCTGGTCTTCGATCTGTCCGGCCCGGTGCAGCACAGCGTGTTCACCCTGGCCGCGCCCGACCGCATCGTCATCGACGTCAGCGGCGCCAAGCTGGCGACCAACCTCGGCCAGCTGTCGCTGGCCAATACCCCGATCACCGGCGTGCGCTCGGCTCAGCGCAGTGCCGAAGAGCTGCGCGTGGTCATCGACCTGTCGGCGCCGGTGACGCCGAAGAGCTTCGTCCTGGCGCCCAACCAGCAGTACGGCCATCGCCTGGTGGTCGACCTGTTCGACCAGAACGGCAGTGCGCCGGCGCCGACCCAGGCGCCCAGCGTGGC
>NZ_AVOF01000644.1:0-1028 GCF_000465935.2 Pseudomonas sp. EGD-AK9 | reverse complement strand
GGGCGCGGCGCTGGGCTACGCCTGCCTGTCGGCCAGCCTGATGCTCCTACTGCGCGAGCAGATCGCGCAGATCTACACCCCGGACAAGGCGGTGATCGCGGTGGCGGCGACGCTGATCGTCTATTCGGCGCTGTTCCAGTTCTCCGACGCCATCCAGGTCACCGCCGCCGGCGCCCTGCGCGGCTATCAGGACACGCGCATCACCATGCTGCTGACGCTCTTCGCCTACTGGGGCATCGGCCTGCCGGTGGGCTATGCGCTGGGGCTCTCCGACTGGCTGGGCGAACCCAGCGGTCCCAGCGGGCTGTGGCAGGGCCTGGTGGTCGGCCTGACCTGCGCCGCGCTGATGCTGGCGGTGCGCCTGGCACGCAGCGCGCGCAAACGGATTCGTGCGACGGCCTGAGTCGAACCCGGCGCGCCGAGGCCATACACTGGCGGCATGAAGCGACTCGCCCTGCTCCTCTGCCCACTGCTGCTCGCCGCCTGCGGCCCGGCCGATAACGGCCTGGCGCTGCAGGCCGACTACCTCCAGCGCCTGGATCGGGCGCTGGAGAGCGACGGTTTCGTCGCCTTCGACAGCCGCAGCGCCAGCCAGTACCGCCTGCCGCCGCGACGCGAACGCCTGCTGGCGCTGCCCGAGCTGCGTATCGGCCTGCTCGATCTGGTGATCGACGCGCGGCGCTGCCCGCACCTGCAGCAGCTGATCAGCCAGCGCAACAGCAGCCTGGGCAAGCAGCTGGTGCCCAGCCAGCGCCTGGGTTACGAGGGTGACCTGCTGCGCGCCATCGACGCCTGCCTGCCGCACCTGCAGGACGACGCCGGCCTGAAGACCACCCTGCAGCGCCTGGCTGCCGACAAGCGCGGCCAACTGCCGGCGGTGTTCTGGAATGCCCTCAACGGCAGCCGCGAGGTCGAACGCTACCTGCGTTTCGCCGACCAGGCGCTGCCCATCGCCTTCGCCGAGGACGGCGCCGCGCTGGACGCCCTGGAGCAACTGGCGGCCATCGGCGCCGGCCTGCCGCAGCGCC
>NZ_AVOF01000643.1:0-1030 GCF_000465935.2 Pseudomonas sp. EGD-AK9 | reverse complement strand
ATGACCCGGCCGCCTATACTGTGAATCCGCTCAAAAATATCATCCAGCCATTCAAATTGATATACGCCCTCCTCCGGCTCAAGTGCGCTCCATGCAAAAATGCCGACAGAAAACGTATTCGTATGAGAAAGCTTCATCAGTTTGATATCGTCAGCTAAAATATCGGGCCGATCCAGCCACTGATCGGGGTTGTAGTCTCCCCATGGAGCATAAATTTCGCTTCTGTTACGTGCGTTTTTTCAAGCTTTGACATCACATTCTCCTCCTTGTTCTCTTAGCCCTTCGTTCCGCCTGCGGTTAATCCGGATACAAAATTCTTTTGCAGCATGATAAAGATAACGGCAACCGGTATGCTGATAAGCAGGGCTCCGGCCGCAAATGTCGTATAGCTGGCCCCCATGACATCATTCACTAAATTGAATAGACCGACGGGCAATGTATATGATTCAGGCGTTCTCAATATGGTTGAGGACAGCACAAAATCTCCGAGCGGACCGGTAAAGCCGTTCATGGCCACGACTGCCGCCATCGGTTTTGATAATGGCAGAATGATCTGGAAGAAGATTCTGGTGCTGCTGGCTCCGTCAATCTTGGCGCTTTCGTCTAAATCCATCGGAATGGAATCCATGTACCCTTTCATCAAATACGTATTCATCGGGATCAGGCCGCCGATATAAAGCAAGATTAGCAGCCAGTGGCTATTGATCATTCCCAAGATTTGCGCTAGCACAAACAAGGCAATTAAAGCTGAAAACTGAGGAATCATCTGCAGCAATAAAAAGAGCGTTAAAGCGTATTTCCTCCCTTTAAACCGAAAGCGCGAAAACGCATAGGCCGTAAACGTCACACAGAGCAAAGACCCTGCCATTGTAAACAGGCTGATCTTCATAGAGTTGACATACCACTGCACATATTGAAGGCTTTCCTTGCCCGCAAATAATTCCTTGTAATGATCGAATGTCGGATGCTTCGGAATGATGGATGTACTGATTAAGCTGTTGCCGGGATTAAAGCTTGCGCCTGCCGTCCA
>NZ_AVOF01000642.1:0-1035 GCF_000465935.2 Pseudomonas sp. EGD-AK9 | reverse complement strand
TGCAGTTCGACGCCCAGGCGCCGAGCCAGCGTTTCGTCCTGGCCAGCAGCGGCCCCGCCGAACCCCCCGCGCCGCCGGCGCCGAGCGCGTTCGGCGAGGCCTTCAGGAAAGCCGCCGAAGATGCTGCGCAGTAGCTTCCAGGCGCGTATCGCCGGCGTTCTCGTCCTGCTCCTGCTGGTGGTGATCGGCGCCCTCTATGTCGCGGTGAAGGCAGCCACCGATGCGGCGCTGCGCGCCCAGGCGCAGGAACAGCTGAACGTCGGCAGCCGGGTCTTCGAGCAACTGCTGGCGCTGCGCAGCGACCAGCTGCAGCAGGCCGCCCAGGTGCTGGCGGCCGATTTCGGTTTCAAGGAGGCGGTGGCCAGCGGCGATGCGCCGACCATCCGTTCGGCGCTGGCCAACCAGGGCGCGCGGATCAACGCCGGCGCCGTGTTCCTCCTGGGCCTGGATGGCAGCCTGCAGGTGAGCACCGACCCGGGCATTGATGCCGAGGCGCTGGCCCGTCTCGACGGCCAGTTGCAGTTACCGCGGCGCGACGGCCCGCGGCTGTTCCTGCTGCCCATCGGCAGGCAGATCTACCTGCTGGTGGATGCCACGGTGAGCGCGCCGCTGCCGATCGCCCGGGTGCTGATGGGCTTTGCCGTGGACCGCGAGTTCGCCCTGCAACTGCGTGAGCTGACCCACCTGGAACTGAGTCTGGTGGCCAGTCGCGACGGCGCTGCGCCGACCTGGATCAGCACCCTGCCGGGCAGCGCCCAGGCCCTGCTGGAGGCGCAGATGGAGGCGGCCGGCGCGATGCCGCAACGCCTTGACGACGGCACCGAGCACTACTTCGGCCAGCACCTGCAACTGGCCAGCGGCCCCGGTTACCGGGTCGAGGCGCTGCTGCACAAATCCCTCGGCGAGGCCGAGGCGGCGTTCGCGCCGCTGGATCGACGCATCCTGCTGATCAGCCTGGGGGCCATGCTCGCCTCGCTGGTCGGCGCGCTGTTGCTGGCGCGCAGCGTGTCGCGGCCGGTGCGCGAACTGGCCGCT
>NZ_AVOF01000641.1:0-1037 GCF_000465935.2 Pseudomonas sp. EGD-AK9 | reverse complement strand
CCTGCAGCGCCCGCAGCAGGTCGGCGGGGGTCTCGGCACTGGCGAACAGGCTATCCGGCAGGCGCACGCCGAATTCCTGCTCGATGCGCGCCCACAACTCGGCGCGGGCCAGGCTGTCCAGGCCCAGATCGCGATCCAGCACGCTGTCCAGGCCCGGTTGCAGCGCAGTCGCGGCCTGCGGGCGCAACTCGCTGACGGTGTGCCGCACGATCTCCAGCAGGCGCTCCACATCCCTTTCGCAACCCGGCGCGGCCTTGGTTGACGGTGGCGGACGAGACATCGGCGACCCTCACAGGTTGTGTAGGTCAGTGGCCATTATGCGCCCAATAGGCAAGATGGGCGTTCCGCCTGACGAGACGGCCACCCCCGGCTAGGCTTGCAGCTACCAACGCGATGAAAGAGAGAGCCGCATGCCAAGCAGTCTCGCCCCCGGCGTACGCCGCCGAGAAGTCTGGGCCTGGGCGATGTTCGACTTCGCCAACTCCGGCTACACCACGGTGGTGATCACCGCGGTGTTCAACGCCTACTTCGTCGCCGTGGTGGCCGGCGGCCAGCCCTGGGGCACCCTGGCCTGGACCAGCGCAATCGCCCTGTCCTATGCCCTGGTCATCCTCAGTGCGCCGCTGCTCGGCGCCTATGCCGACGCCCTCGCCTGCAAGAAGCGCCTGCTGCTGGTCAGCGCCCTCGGCTGCATCCTGTTTACCGCGGGGCTGGCACTGGCCGGGCCGGACACGCTGGTCGTGGCGCTGATCTTTATCGTGCTGTCGAACTTCTGCTTCGGCACCGGCGAGAACCTGATCGCCGCCTTCCTCCCCGAACTGGCCCGACGCGAGGCGCTGGGCCGGGTCTCGGGCTGGGGCTGGGGCTTCGGCTATATCGGCGGGCTGGTCAGCCTGGGCGCCTGCCTGGCCTACGTGACCTGGGCGCAGGCACAGGGCCAAAGTGCCGAGCAGTTCGTGCCGGCCTGCATGCTGATCACCGCGGCGCTGTTCGCCATCGCCTGCACGCCCACCTTTCTCTTCCTGCGCGAGCGCAGC
>NZ_AVOF01000640.1:0-16280 GCF_000465935.2 Pseudomonas sp. EGD-AK9 | reverse complement strand
GCCGACCAGTGCCGAGGCCGCGGCGTTCACCCCGGCCTGCCAGGCGCTGCGTGCCTGCTGCACCAGCTGGCGCTCGACCCGCTGCGGCCAGAGCACCGCGCTGACTGCGGTGGCGCAGACAATCCCCAGGCAGATTTCCGTGCAGCGCGCCACCGCCTGATCGAACACCGTCAGCGGCGCGTCGATGGCCGGCAGGCCGATGATCGCCACGGTGTAGCCGGCCAGCACGAAGGCATAGCTCCAGGCGCTGCGCAGCATGCTCGAGGCGGCGGTGCACAGCCCCAGCCAGAACGCCAGGGCGAGCAGGAACAACCAGGGCGCCTGGGCGAACAGCGCCATCAGCAGCACCGCCATGACGGTGCCGACCAGGGTGCCGAGCAGGCGCGCCAGGCCCTTCTGCACCACCATGCCGGACAGCGGCTGGGCGACGATAAAGGCGGTCATCAACGCCCACTGCGGCTGCGGCAGATCGAAACGGAAGGCGAACCACAGCGCCAGGCCGCCGCCCAGCAGGGTCTTGATCGCAAACTGAAGGGCCTGGGCGCTGGGCGCCACAAAGGCCAGCAGGGCATCGCGCATGGAATCGGCTTCAAGGACTGGGCGAGGAAAGCGTAGACGAGCGTCATAGCGCCTACGAAACAAGCTAATTATTAGCTAGCTACTTAGTTTGCGTCCAGCCCCGCACGCCGCACGCCCATAAAAAAGGGCGACCGAAGTCGCCCGAATTGCCTTGCGTGCCCTGTAAACCGAAAAGATCAGCTCGGCTTGCGCTTGTGCGAATCCTTCCAGATGAAGTAACCGACCCCGCCGAAAAAGGCGACCATCAGAACAACCGTGCCGACTCCGGCGAGAACCACTGTATCGACGAACATGGCTGCCTCCTGTTGTGCCTGCCTGTCTGGGATGACTGCACGTTACCAGCGGCGGCGGGAGGACAATTGATCTGGGTCAATGCGCGACGGCGGCCGCCGCCCTGGCGGCGGCAACACTGATCCAGGTCAAGCAATCGAGGGGCACGGAGCGAGCGGACACGGCGGCAGCGCCGCCCAGGGCGGCAAAGGGGCAGGAGGCTTCAGCGCTTCTTCGGTTTGTGCTTAGGCTTCTTCTTCGCCTTGGCCAGCGGCAGGGCCTGCTCGAAGGCCTGGCGCATCTCGTCGAGACGCTTGTCGTTGAGGTCGTGGATGCGCTTGCCGCGTTCGGCGGCGAAGTCGATCAGCTTGTCGTCGTTGCTCATAGCGGAAACCGGATCAGGCGAAAGGTCAGGTTCAGGCGCGGCGCGCAGGGCTGGCGCGTCTTCGCCACTTGGTGCTGCCAATGATGCTGGGTCGGCCCGCGCATGACCAGTAGCGAGCCGTGTTCCAGCATCAGCGAATGGCCGATACGCGTGCTGCCGACCCGGCGCAGGTCGAAGCGCCGGCTGCCGCCGAGGTTGAGCGAGGCGATCAGCGGATTGCGCCCCAGCTCGGCTTCGGCATCGCTGTGCCAGCCCATGGAATCCTGGCCATCGCGGTAATAGTTGAGCAGCACGGCATTGAGCGGCTGGCCTACGGCCCTCACGACCTGCCGGCGAATCTCATCGAGCAACGGCGTCCAGGGCAGCGGCTGGTGAAGCTTGCCGGAATAGCGATAGCGCGCCTCGGGCTCGCCGTACCAGGCGGTCAGGCGTGGCACCCGGTGGTAACGGCCATGGATGAACAGCTCCGGCTGCTGCCAGGGCGTCTCGTCCACCAAGGCGGCGAGCCAGATATCGGCCACGGCGGCGTCGACCCAGCCCGGCTGGTAGTCCAGCTCGGCATCGGCCAGCTCGGGCAAGGGATCGGCAAACAGCATGATGAGACTCGGAGAAAGACACAGGCGGCCAGTCTGTCAGACTTCCACATCCACCCATAATCCCTGGCGCGGCAGATCGCCCAGTGCCTGCTCCACCTCCTCCGGCTCGGCCGCGGCCAGCTGTTCGGGGGTGTAGCCGCGGCGCTGACGGCGGCGCTGCTCTTCGCGCAGCAGCTCCTCGGTTTCCTGCGGGTGGCGCTTGTCCAGGTTCAGCGCGCTTTCCTTGGCGCTGGCCTCGGCTGGCGTCACCGGCGGAATCTCGGGCTTGGGCTTGATCACGTCTTGCGAGGCAGTGACCGGCACCAGGCTGTGGGGGATAGGTGGTAACACGTAATCGCACCTCCTTTGGTCAGGCTGTCGGCCCCGCAAGCCGCGACTTTAGGCGGTGCTCGCTACACTTTCGACTGAGTCGAACGGCATAAGTGCCATGGCCGCTTTGGCCCGGGCAGCGCATCCGTTACCATAGCCGGCTTTTTCACGCGGGGAGACAGGCATGCAGTATCAACCGGGGCAACGCTGGATCAGTGACAGCGAGGCGGAATTGGGGCTAGGCACCATCCTCGCCGAGGACGGCCGCCTGCTCACCGTGCTCTACCCGGCCACCGGCGAGACGCGCCAGTACGCCACGCGCAACGCCCCGCTGACCCGCGTGCGCTTCGCCCCGGGCGACGAGATCACCCATTTCGAGGGCTGGAAGCTCACCGTGCAGGAGGTCGAGGACATCGACGGCCTGCTGGTCTACCACGGCCTCAACGGTCAGCACCAGAGCGTCACCCTGCCGGAGACGCAGCTGTCGAACTTCATCCAGTTCCGCCTGGCCAGCGACCGCCTGTTCGCCGGGCAGATCGACCCGCTGGCCTGGTTCGCCCTGCGCTACCACAGCCTGGAGCATAACAGCCGCCTGCTGCAATCCTCGCTGTGGGGCCTGGGCGGCGCGCGCGCCCAGCCGATCGCCCACCAGCTGCACATCGCCCGCGAGGTGGCCGACCGCATCGCCCCGCGCGTGCTGCTGGCCGATGAAGTGGGCCTGGGCAAGACCATCGAGGCCGGCCTGGTGATCCACCGCCAGCTGCTCTCCGGCCGCGCCGGCCGCGTGCTGATCCTGGTGCCGGAGAACCTGCAGCACCAGTGGCTGGTGGAGATGCGCCGGCGCTTCAACCTGGACGTGGCGCTGTTCGACGCCGAGCGCTTCATGGAAAGCGACGCCAGCAACCCCTTCGAGGATTGCCAGCTGGCGCTGGTCGCCCTGGAGTGGCTGAAGGACGACGAGAAGGCCCAGGACGCGCTGTTCGCCGCCGGCTGGGACCTGTTGGTGGTCGACGAAGCCCACCACCTGGTCTGGCACCCGGAACAGGCCAGCGCCGAGTACTCGTTGGTCGAGCAACTGGCCGAAGTCATCCCCGGCGTGCTGCTGCTCACCGCCACCCCCGAGCAGCTCGGCCAGGACAGCCACTTCGCCCGCCTGCGCCTGCTCGATCCGGCGCGCTTCCATGACCTGGACGCTTTCCGCGCCGAGAGCGGCCAGTACCGTCCGGTGGCCGAGGCGGTGCAGGAACTGCTCGACCACGGCAAGCTCAGCGCCCAGGCGCGCGACGCCATCGGCGGTTTCCTCGGCGACGAGGGCCGCGAGCTGCTGGATGCCATCGACGGCGGCGACGAAGCCGCACGCGCGCGCCTGGTACGCGAGCTGCTGGACCGCCACGGCACCGGTCGTCTGCTGTTTCGCAACACCCGCGCCGCGGTGCAGGGTTTCCCCGAGCGCGAGCTGCACCCCTACCCGCTGCCCTGCCCGGTCGAGTACCTGGAATTGCCGGTCGGCGAGCATGCCGAGCTGTACCCGGAAGTCGGCTACCAGGCCCAGGACGAGGTGGACGAGGAGCAGCGCTGGTGGCGCTTCGACCCGCGCGTCGAGTGGCTGATCGACACCCTGAAGATGCTCAAGAAATACAAGGTGCTGGTGATCTGCGCCCACGCCGAGACCGCCCTGGACCTGGAAGACGCCCTGCGCGTGCGCTCCGGCATCCCGGCCACGGTGTTCCACGAGGGCATGAGCATCCTCGAGCGCGACCGCGCCGCCGCTTACTTCGCCGACGAAGAATTCGGCGCCCAGGTGCTGATCTGCTCGGAGATCGGCTCCGAAGGCCGCAATTTCCAGTTCGCCCATCACCTGGTGCTGTTCGACCTGCCGGCCCACCCGGACCTGCTCGAACAGCGCATCGGCCGTCTCGACCGCATCGGTCAGAAGCACCGTATCCAGCTCCATGTGCCCTACCTGGAGAACAGCCCGCAGGAACGCCTGTTCCAGTGGTATCACCAGGCGCTGAACGCCTTCCTCGCCACCTGCCCCACCGGCAACGCCCTGCAGCACCAGTTCGGCCCGCGCCTGCTGCCGCTGCTGGAAAGCGGCGACGACGGCCAGTGGCAACAGTTGATCGACGAGGCCACCGCCGAGCGCATTCGCCTGGAAGGTGAGTTGCACAGCGGCCGCGACCGTCTGCTGGAACTCAACTCCGGTGGCGCCGGTGAAGGCGAGGCGCTGGTCGAAGCCATCCTCGAGCAGGACGACCAGTTCAGCCTGCCGATCTACATGGAAGAGCTGTTCAACGCCTTCGGCATCGACAGCGAAGACCACTCCGACAACGCCCTGATCCTGCGCCCCAGCGAGAAGATGCTGGACGCCAGCTTCCCGCTCGGCGACGACGAGGCGGTGACCGTGACCTACGACCGCGACCAGGCCCTGGCCCGCGAGGACATGCAGTTCCTCACCTGGGAACACCCCATGGTGCAGGGCGGTATGGACCTGGTGCTGTCCGGCTCGATGGGCAACACCGCGGTGGCGCTGATCAAGAACAAGGCGCTCAAGCCCGGCACCGTGCTGCTGGAGCTGCTCTACGTCAGCGAAGTGGTCGGCCCGCGCAAACTGCAACTGGGCCGCTTCCTGCCCCCGGCCGCCTTGCGCTGCCTGTTCGACGCCAATGGCAACGACCTGGCCGCCAAGGTCGGCTTCGAAACCCTCAATGACCAGCTGGAAAGCGTGCCGCGCGCCAGCGCCAACAAGTTCGTCCAGGCCCAGCGCGACGTGCTGACCAAGCAGCTCAACGACGCCGAAGCCAAGGTCATGCCGCGCCACGTCGAGCGCGTGGCCGAGGCCAAGCGCCGCCTGATCGCCGAGCTGGACGAGGAACTGGCGCGCCTGGTCGCCCTGCAGGCGGTCAACCCCAGCGTGCGCGACAGCGAGATCGAGGCCCTGCGCCAGCAGCGCGAGCAGAGCCTGGCGATGTTCGACAAGGCTGCCCTGCGTCTGGAAGCGATTCGCGTGCTGGTGGCCGGTTAAGTGCTGAAAAGCCCCTCTCCCTCTGGGAGAGGGTTCAATGCCCGCCACCTGTTATGCCTATCCGGGCGACGAACTGTGGCAAATGGTGCGCACAGCCTAGGCGGCCCCGCGACACCCTAGGGCTTGTCGTCCGCCTCGCGTGCCTCCAACTCCTCCAGCCTTTTCTGCAAAAACTGCCGATCCGGCCCCTGCTGCGCCAGCGCCAGGGCCTGGCGGTAGGCGGCACGCGCCTGTTCGCGGCGGTCCAGGCGGCGCAGCAGGTCGGCGCGGGCGGCATGGGCCAGGTGGTAATTGTCCAGCTCGCCGGCCGCCAGCAGCCGGTCGACCTGCGCCAGCCCCGCCTCGGGGCCGTCGCGCATGGCCAGGGCCACTGCGCGATTGAGCTCGATCACCGGCGAGGGCGTCAGGCGCAGCAGTTCATCGTAAAGGCCGACGATCTGCGCCCAGTCGGTCGCCTCCAGGCTCGGCGCCTCGGCATGCACCGCAGCAATGGCCGCCTGCAGGCTGTAGGGGCCGAAGCGTCGCGAATGCAGGGCCTGCAGCACCAGCACCTCGCCCTCGGCGATCAGCTCGGGGTTCCACAGACCACGATCCTGCGCCTCGAGCAGAATCACCTCGCCGTCGACGCCGCTGCGCGCGGCGCGGCGCGACTCGTGCAGCAGCATCAGCGCCAGCAGCCCCTGCACCTCCGGCTCGGGCAGCAACTCCGCCAGCAACCGCCCCAGGCGAATGGCCTCGTCGGACAACTGACTGCGGGTCAGCGAATCGCCGGAGCTGGCGAAGTAGCCCTCGTTGAACACCAGGTAGACCACCCGCAACACCGCCTCCAGGCGCTCGGGCAGCTCGCTGCGCCCCGGCACCTCGTAGGGAATCCGTGCATCGCGGATCTTGCTCTTGGCGCGGACGATGCGCTGGGCCAGGGTCGCGGGGCTGGCAAGAAAGGCACGGGCGATCTCCTCGGTGGTCAGGTCGCACACCTCGCGCAGGGTCAGCGCCACCTGGGCATCGTTGGCCAGCGCCGGGTGGCAGCAGGTGAAGATCAGGCGCAGACGGTCGTCTTCGAGCAGCTCGCCCTCCTCCAGCGGCGCCTCGTCGGGCAGCTCGGCCTGCTCGTCGAGCGGCTGGAAACGACGCTGGCGGCGCAGGTTGTCGATGGCCTTGAAGCGCCCGGTCGACACCAGCCAGGCGCGCGGATTGGCCGGCACGCCCTCCTGCGGCCACTGTTCCACTGCCACGCGAAAGGCCTCGTGCAGCGCCTCCTCGGCCAGGTCGAAGTCGCCCAGCAGGCGGATCAGGGTCGCCAGCACGCGGCGCGACTCCTCGCGATACAGGCGTTCGATCAGGGCGCCGATCTCGCTGGGTGTATCCATTGCAACGGCCTCCATGGCGACGACGAGGCTCAACAATGCCCGCTAAGCGGGCAATGGTCGAGCGGCGGCACGATCCGCCACTCGGCCTGGCACGCTGCGCATTGGCAGCGCCACGCCTGCCCGGCATAGTGCCGGCCATTCGATCATTGGATGGAGCCTCACTATGCGCTGGTTGTTGCTCGGCTTGGCGGGAGCCGCGATCTTTCTCTACGGCCGGATCAGCGGCGATGCGCAACTAAGCCTGCTGACCAAGGGCATTCCGGTGATCGCCCTGCTGCTCTGGCTGCGCCAGGCGCCGGCCGGCACCTACCGGCGCTGGATCGGCATCGGCCTGCTGTGCTCCCTGGCCGGCGACATCCTGCTGGACTGGCCGGGCGATCTGTTCGTGTTCGGCCTCGGCGCCTTCCTCCTCGGCCACCTGGCCTACCTGCGCGCCTACTTCTCCGACACCCGCCGCCCGGCCCTGCCCGCCCTGCTGCTGGCGCTCGGCGCCGGCGGCGCGATGTTCGCCGTGCTGGCCGCCAGCGGCCTGGGCCCGATGTTGATTCCGGTGGCCTGCTACGCCCTGGTCATCAGCCTGATGCTGTGGCGCGCCCTGGCCCGCCTCGGCAACCCCGAGCTGCAGCCGCACTCGACTTATCTGGCCGCCGCCGGCGCGGCGCTGTTCGTGCTGTCCGACAGCCTGATCGGCATCGATCGCTTCGTCGCCAGCTTCGCCGCCGCGCCCTATGCCATCATCCTGACCTACTGGCTGGGGCAATGGGGGATCACCGCCTCGGCCTTCGATCGACGCACCTGAACCGTTCCGCGGACGGGCCGGCAGGCCGAGCATAAATCGACTATAGGAGTTACAGAGCAGTCCACTTCAGGGTGAGCGATATGGTAGTCATCGGGCGGGCGGTCGGGCTGATTCTGCTGACGACCGGGTTGGCGGGCTGCGGCAGCTTGCTACCCAGCGAACGGGCCGAATCGCTGTCGCCCTTCGGCGACTACCTCGACGCCGAGATGCGTTACTCGCAGGCGGTGCCGGGGCTGACCGACCGCGCCGAACTGTTCTCCCTGGGCTTCGACCCGCTGGCCCATGGCAATGGCAAGATGCTCTCGTTCATCGACGTGCGGCTGATGTTCGTCCAGCCCAACGTGCCCATCGCCTACCTGCCGGACGGCCTGGTGCGCTGCCTGGAGGCCAAGGACCGCTGCGTCGGCTACGCCTTCGAGTTCACCAAGACCGATACCCAGCGGGTCGGCAGCTTCTGGGCCGACGTGCTGAACTTTCGCAAGAACCGCGAGCTGCAGGGTTGGGTGTTCCGCGCGGTGTTCGTGCTGGTCGACGACAAGCTGGTGCACAAGGTCAGCAACGGCGAGCCGAACATCCGCCGCCTGGAGGTCAAGCGCAATCCGCTGGGCCCGCTGCAGGGCGCCGGCGAATTCTTTTCCGACCAGTTGAAGTAGTGCCTGTTCAGCCCGGCCGCGCTCTTGGCTAAAATGCCGGCCTTTTCCGCTGCCCGTTGCGACCGCCCGTGAGCCAAGAACCCGACCGTCTATTCGCCCAGCCGCTGGCCGAGGTGCCCGATTTCGTCTTCAACGAGGACGTGGTGCGGGTGTTCCCCGACATGATCAAGCGCTCGGTGCCCGGCTACCCGACCATAGTCGAGAACATCGGCGTGCTCGCCGGTCAGTTCGCCCAGCCACACACCCTGCTGTACGACCTCGGCGCCTCGCTCGGCGCGGTGACCCAGGCGCTGCGCCGCCACGTGCGCGTCGATGGCTGCAAGGTGATCGCGGTGGACAACTCGCCGGCCATGGTCGCGCGCTGCAGCGAGTACCTGCACGCGCAGGACGCCATGTTCCAGGAACTGCTGCCGGCGGAAGTGATCGAGGCGGACATTCTTGCCTTCGAGCTGCAACCCGCCTCGCTGGTCACGCTCAACTTCACCTTGCAGTTCATCCCGCCGGAGCGGCGCCTGGAGCTGCTCACGCGCATCCGCCAGGCGCTGCTGCCGGGCGGCGCGCTGATCCTCTCGGAAAAGCTGCGCTTCGAGGACGCCGCCGAGCACGACCTGCTCACCGAGCTGCACGTCGCCTTCAAGCGCGCCAACGGCTACAGCGAACTGGAAATCGCGCAGAAGCGCAGCGCCATCGAGAAGGTGATGCTGCCGGACAGCCTCCAGCAGCACCGCGAACGCCTGCTGGCCGCCGGTTTCAGCCAGGTGGTGCCCTGGTTCCAGTGCCTGAACTTCGCCTCGCTGGTGGCCCTGCCATGATGCGCGATCTGGACCTCGACGCCCTGCAGGCGCAACTGGCCGGCACGGCGCTGCAGGACTGGGCGGCCGATCTGCCTGGTCAGCTCGATACCAAGCTGGCCATAGGGCACGGCGATCTGGCGCGCTGGTACGGCGCCGTGCAGGCGCTGCCGTCACTGACAGTGAGCGAAGTGGAGCTGGCGCAGCGCTTTGCCTTCGGCGGCGCCTGCGACGAGGCCAGCCGCGCACAATTGAAAGCTGCATTGCAGGGGTTGATTCCCTGGCGCAAGGGGCCGTTCGAGTTGTTCGGCGTGCACATCGACACCGAGTGGCGCTCGGACTGGAAATGGCAGCGCGTCGCCCCGCACCTGGATCTGGCCGGCAAACGCATCCTCGACGTCGGCTGCGGCAACGGCTACTACATGTGGCGCATGCTCGGCGCCGGGGCTGGCAGCGTGGTCGGCATCGACCCCAACTGGCTGTTCCTCTGCCAGTTCCTGGCAATGAAGCGCTACCTGCCGGAGCAACCGGTGTGGCACCTACCGCTGGCCTTCGAGGAGCTGCCGGCCAAGCTGCAGGGCTTCGACACGGTGTTCTCCATGGGCGTGCTGTATCACCGCCGCTCGCCCATCGACCACCTGCTCGACCTCAAGGACGCGCTGGTCAAGGGCGGCGAACTGGTGCTGGAAACCCTGGTGGTCGAGGGCGACGCCGAACAGGTGCTGGTCCCCGAGGATCGCTACGCGCAGATGCGCAACGTCTGGTTCCTGCCCTCGGTCCCGGCGCTGCAGCGCTGGCTGCGCCGCGCCGGCTTCGAGGACGTGCGCTGCGTGGACGTCAGCACCACCTCGGTGGACGAACAACGCGCCACCGAGTGGATGCGCTTCCAGTCGCTACCGGAATTCCTCGACCCGGCCGACCACAGCCGCACCGTCGAAGGCCTGCCGGCGCCGACCCGCGCCGTGCTGATCGCGCGCAAGCCGTAGCCCCTGGGGTACCGGCGCCCCCTACTCCGGCACTTCGACACTGACGTGGATGGCGTCGTGGCGCCAGAACTCCAGGTCGCAGTCGATGATGCGCCCGTGCTGGTCGCGGTTGACCCGGGTGATGCGCAGCGCCGGGCTGCCCGGCGCCACCTTGAGGCTGGCCGCGGCTTCGGCGTGCAGCGCGGTGGGCACCATGTCGAAGCGCACGCGGCCGTAGTGGATGCCGTACTCGCTGGCATAGAGGTCGGTCAGCGAGCGGGTCAGCTCGAACTCGAGAATGCCGGGGAAATAGGCCGGGTTCAGGTAGTGCTCGACGTAAAGCACCAGGCGCCCGTCGATGCGCCGCGCGCGGCACACCTGGTAGACGCTGGACAGCGCCGGCAGCTCCAGCACCTGGCAGATCTGCGCACTGGCCGGCATCAACCGCGCGCTGAGCACTTCGGTGGCCGGCACTCGCCCCTGTTCGGCAACCATGGCGTGGAAGTGCGTCCGCACCAGCGGGTTGTAGGCCACCCGCGTCGGCGAGACGAACCAGCCGCGGCGCTCCTCGCGGTAGACCAGGCCCTGCGCCTCCAGCTGGCCGAGCGCCTCGCGCAGGGTGATGCGGGTGGTATCGAACAGTTCGCTGAGCTTGCGTTCGGCCGGCAGCTTGCTACCGGAGGGCAGCAGGCCGCGGTCGATCTGCTCCTGCAACGCGCGGCAGATGACGGTGACGGCCCGCGGCGCTTCTTCGCGCATCAATTGTCTCCCTTATGGACTAGTCCAGCCCCATCGCAGGGCGAAAGTCGTGTGCTCGGACGGCTTACCAGCCTAGGCAGTCTAGATGACCGGCAGATGACAACCCTGCTACAAGCACGCCGCATGCCACCGCCGCCAAGGTCCGCAGGCCGCGAAATCAGTTACTTAGCCATGGTCTACGCTTGTTGAGCGCGCCAGCCGGTCAAGCCTAGACATCTGCCCCCGGCGACCCGACATAAAACTGTCATTGAAGGCGCCTAGATTGGCTCAGGTCTTGCTGATCTAGACCAACACTCTCATGCAAAGGAGTTTCCGATGAAACAACTGCTGCTGGCTTCACTGATGGGCTCGGCCATCGCCCTGGCGACCTCCGCCATGGCCGAAGGCACCGACTTGCAGGCACTGGAACAGGCTGCACGCGCCGAGGGCGCGGTGAATAGCGTGGGTATGCCCGACAGCTGGGCCAACTGGAAAGACACCTGGGCGGACCTCGCGCGCCTCTACGGTCTCAAGCACCAGGACACCGACATGAGCTCGGCGCAGGAAATCGCCAAGTTCGCCGCCGAGAAGGAAAACGCCACCGCCGATATCGGCGACGTCGGCGCCGCCTTCGGCCCCATCGCCGTGCAGCAGGGCGTGACCCAGCCGTACAAGCCGAGCACCTGGGCGCAGATCCCGGATTGGGCCAAGGATCAGGATGGCCACTGGATGCTGGCCTACACCGGCTCCATCGCCTTCATCGTCAACAAGCAGCTGGTCAAGGACATTCCGCGCTCCTGGGCCGACCTCAAGACCGGCACCTACAAGGTTTCCGCCGGCGACGTGAGCACCGCCGCGCAAGCCGTCAACGGCGTGCTGGCCGCCGCCATCGCCATGGGCGGCAACGAGAGCAACGTGCAGCCAGCGCTGGACTTCTACGGCGAACTGGCCAAGCAGGGCCGCCTGTCGCTGGCCAACCCGACCATCCAGACCCTGGAAAAGGGCGAAGTGGAAGTGGGCGTGGTGTGGGACTTCAACGGCCTGTCCTACCGCGACCAGATCGACCCCGAGCGTTTCGAGGTGCTGATCCCGTCCGACGGTTCGGTGATCTCCGGCTACAGCACCATCATCAACAAGTGGGCGAAGAACCCCAATGCCGCCAAGCTGACCCGCGAATACATCTTGAGCGACGCCGGGCAGATCAACCTGGCCAAGGGCAACGCCCGGCCGATCCGCGCCGAGCACATCGAGCTGCCGGCCGAGGTGCAGGCCAAGTTGCTGCCGCAGGAGCAGTACGCCAAGGTCCAGCCGATCAAGGACGCCGCTGCCTGGGAGGCCACCTCCAAGGCCCTGCCGCGCCTGTGGCAGGAGCACGTGATCATCAATATGAATTGATGCCGTCGCGCCACCTTTGATGCGTAGCCCGGATGCAATCCGGGGCAGGCGTCGAATGCTCCCCGGCTTGCATCCGGGCTACGACCGAACGAGAGAACCCCATGAAGCACAACGTCATCCTGGTGGTACTGGATGGCCTGAGCTATCAGGTGGCCCAGCATGCGCTGGGCCACCTGCTGGCTTACTGCCAGGCCGGGCGCGCTGCGCTGTACAAGCTCGACTGCGCACTGCCGGCACTGTCCCGCCCGCTCTACGAATGCATCCTCACCGGCGTGGCGCCCATCGACAGCGGCATCGTGCACAACGATGTGGTGCGCCTGTCGAATCAGCGCAGCATCTTCCACTACGCCCGTGACGCCGGCCTGAGCACCGCCGCCGCGGCCTATCACTGGGTCAGCGAGCTGTACAACCGTGCGCCCTTCGTCGCCGCCCGCGACCGCCACACCTTTGATCCGTCGCTGCCGATCCAGCACGGCCACTTCTACTACGCCGACCATTACCCGGATTCGCACCTGCTGGCCGATGCCGACAGCCTGCGCCAGCGCCATAGCCCCAACCTGCTGCTGGTGCATCCGATGAACATCGACGACGCCGGCCACAAGCACGGCCTCGACAGCCCGCAGTACCGCAACGCCGCGCGCATGGCCGACGTGCTGCTGGCCGAATACATCCAGACCTGGCTCGACGCCGGCTACCAGATCCTGGTGACCGCCGACCACGGCATGAACGCCGACCGCAGCCACAACGGCCTGCTGCCGGAGGAGCGCGAAGTGCCGCTGATCGTGCTTGGCAGCGCCTTCAGCCTCGACCCGGCAGCCCGCCCGCAGCAGACCGAGCTGTGCGGCACCGTCTGCCAGCTGCTTGGCGCGGCCCATGACAAAGCCTGGTGCAGGGAGCTGCTCGCATGAAGTCACCCATTGCCGGCAAGGGTTGGGCGTTGCTGTGCCTGCTGCCCTTCGCCCTGTTCTTCTTCGCCTTCCAGATCGCGCCACTGGCCTGGGTGGCGAGCAACAGCCTGAACACCGCCGAAGGCTGGGGCCTGGGCAATTTCCAGCAGGCCTTCTCCTCGGCCTTCTACCGCCAGGCCATGCGCCACAGCCTGGAGGTCGCCTTCTGGTCGAGCCTGTTCGGCATCGTCATCGCCATCATCGGCAGCTACTCGCTGCGCCAGGTCAGCAGTCGCCTGCGCGATTTCGTCATGGCGTTTTCCAACATGACCAGCAACTTCTCCGGGGTGCCGCTGGCCTTCGCCTTCATCATCCTGCTCGGTTTCAACGGCGCGCTGACCATCCTGCTCAAGCAGATGGGCCTGATCGAAGACTTCAATCTCTATTCCAAGACCGGCCTGATCGTGCTCTACACCTACTTCCAGATTCCCCTCGGCGTGCTGCTGCTCTACCCGGCCTTCGACGCCCTGCGCGAGGACTGGCGCGAGTCGGCCGAGCTGCTCGGCGCCAGCACCTGGCAGTTCTGGCGGCATATCGGCCTGCCGGTGCTGACCCCGGCGCTGCTCGGCACCTTCGTCATCCTCCTGGCCAATGCCCTCGGCGCCTATGCCACGGTGTATGCGCTGACCACCGGCAACTTCAACATCCTGCCGATCCGTATCGCGGCGATGGTCTCCGGCGACATCTTCCTCGACCCGAACATGGCCAGCGCCCTGGCCATGGTGCTGGTCGGCCTGATGACCCTGATCACCGTCGTCCACCAATGGCTGCTGCGCCGGAGCTACCATGTCGCCCGCTGAAAAACGCTCGCCGCTGTTCCACCAGCTGGTGGTCTACCTGCTGTTTCTGATCCTGCTGCTGCCGCTGCTCGGCACCCTGGTCTATTCGCTGTCCACCAGCTGGTCGGCGACCATCCTGCCCAGCGGTTTCACCTTCAAGTGGTACCTGACGCTGTGGAGCGATGCACGCTTTCTCGCCGCCTTCGGCCGCTCGCTGCTGGTGTGCATCGCTGCCCTGGCACTGGCGCTGCTGCTGATCCTGCCGCTGCTGTTCGTGGTCAACTACCACTTCCCCAAGCTGGACGCCGTGATGAACGTGCTGATCCTGCTGCCCTTCGCCATTCCGCCGGTGGTGTCCTCGGTGGGCCTGATGCAGCTGTTCGCCGCCGGCCCGCTGCCGATTCTTGGCACGCCGTGGATCCTGATCGGCTGCTTCTTCACCATCGCCCTGCCCTTCATGTACCGGGCCATAACCAACAATTTGCAGGCGATCAACCTGCGCGACCTGATGGACGCCGCCCACCTGCTCGGCGCCAGTACCTGGCGCGCGGCCTTCATGGTGGTGCTGCCGAATCTGCGCAAGGGCCTGATGGTCTCGGTGTTTTTGTCCTTCAGCTTCCTGTTCGGCGAATTCGTCTTCGCCAACCTGCTGGTGGGCAGCCGCTACGAAACGCTGCAGGTGTACCTGTACAACATGCGCAACGACAGCGGCCATTTCACCAGCGCCCTGGTGATCTCCTACTTCCTGTTCGTGCTGCTGATGACCTGGGCGGCCAACCGTCTGAACAAGGACAAATCCTAGGCTGGGTTGAGCTTGCGAAACCCAGATAGATTGATAAGGAACGACCGATGAGTTTTCTGAATATCCGCGGCCTGCATAAAAGCTACGGCGCCACGTCCATCTTCACCGACATCAACATCGAGATCGGCCAGGGCCAGTTCATCACCCTGCTCGGCCCGTCCGGCTGCGGCAAGTCCACCCTGCTGCGCTGCATCGCCGGCCTGACCGATGTCGATGGCGGGCAGATCCTGCTGGGTGGCCAGGATCTGGTGCCTATCCCGCCGCAGAAACGCGGCATCGGCATGGTGTTCCAGAGCTACGCGTTGTTCCCCAACATGACCGCCGCGCAGAACGTCGCCTTCGGCCTGCGCATGCAGAAGGTTCCTGCCGCCGAGGCCTGCAAGCGCGTCGCCGAGGTGCTGGAGCTGGTAGAGCTCAGCGACTACGCCGGGCGCTACCCGCAGCAGCTGTCCGGCGGCCAGTGCCAGCGCGTGGCCCTGGCCCGCTCGCTGGTCACCCGCCCGCGCCTGCTGCTGCTCGACGAGCCACTGTCGGCGCTGGACGCGCGCATCCGCAAGCACCTGCGCGAGCAGATCCGCGCCATCCAGCGCGAGCTGGGCCTGACCACCATCTTCGTCACCCACGATCAGGAAGAGGCGCTGGTCTTGTCGGATCGCATCGTGCTGATGAACGGCGGCCAGATCGTCCAGAGCGGCGACGCCGAAACCCTCTACACCGCACCGGCCGATGCCTTCGCCGCCGGTTTTATCGGCAACTACAACCTGCTCGACGCCGACGCCGCCAGCCGCCTGCTCGGCCAGCCGATCGGCAGCCGCGTGGCGATCCGTCCGGAAGCCATCCACTTCGCCGACGGCGGCATCGAGGCGCGGATTCGCAGCCACAGCCTGCTCGGCAACGTCATCCGCTACCGGGTCGAGGCCCGTGGCGTGGAGCTGCTGGTGGACGTGCTCAACCGCTCCGCCGCCGACCTGCACCACGACGGCCAGAGCGTCAGCCTGGCCATTGGCGCCGATGCGATCCGGGAGGTGGCGTGATGGCCCTGGCAATCTTCGATCTCGATGAAACCCTGATCCACGGCGACTGCGCCAGCCTGTGGGCAGTGGAAATGACCAAGCTGGGCTGGGCCGATGGCGAAGCCTTCATCGCCCGCGAACATGAGCTGATGCACCTGTACGCGGCGGGCAAACTGGCCATGGAGGACTACATGGCCTTCACCCTGGCGCCGCTGGTGGGACGCACGGCCGAGGAGGTCGCCCATGTGGTCGAGCCCTTCGTCGAGGACGTGATCGAACCGATCTTCTACAGCGACGCCAGCCGCACCCTGGCCGCCCACCGCGAGGCCGGCGACCGCCTGCTGGTGATCTCCGCCTCGGCGCACTTTCTGGTCAGCGCGATCGCCGAGCGCTTCGGCATCGACGAGGTGCTGGCGATCGACCTGGAACAGCAGCACGGCTTCTACAGCGGCCGCACCCAGGGCGTGCTGACCTACCGCGAAGGCAAGGTGACACGGCTACACGCCTGGCTCGCCGAGCAGAACGAGAACCTGGCCGGCGCCAGCTTCTACTCCGACTCGCGCAACGACCTGCCGCTGCTGCAACTGGTGGACAGGCCTTTCGCGGTCAACCCCGACCCGACCCTGCGCGCCCATGCCGAGCAGGCCGGCTGGCCGATTCTCAGCTGGCGCTAGGGTGTCGCGCCCCCTAGCGGCTCATGATGCCTTCGCAGGCCTCGATCAACGCCGCCGCCAGCTCCCGCGCATAGCCGGGCAGCTGGTTGCGCGCATGCAGCGCCACCTCCACCGGCGCCACTGCGGCGAAGCCTTCGGCCTCGCCCAGTTCGCGGTGCGCGGCGCTGATCAGCCGGCGCGGCAGCAGGGT
>NZ_AVOF01000639.1:0-1038 GCF_000465935.2 Pseudomonas sp. EGD-AK9 | reverse complement strand
ATCACCCGGCCGTCCAGCGGATGGCGCACCACCGCGGCCAGCGCCGAGGTGCCCAGCGAAGCGCTCTCCACCACCCAGGCGTACCCCTTCTCGCGGGCCAGGGCCAGGCGTTCGAGCAGCTCCTGCTCGCTGCGCGGCGCGTTGGGGCCGAACTCGGCCGGGTCGGCGATGCCCTGGCGCGCCACCAGCGCCAGCGCCTGCTCATCGCTCATGCTGGCCAGCCAGGCATGCCCGGAGGCGGTGTAGAACAGCGGCGCGTCGCGGCCCATGTCCGGGTCGTAGCGCAGGCCGGAGCGGGCGCCCTGGCTCTTGGCGATCCAGGTCTGTCGCTCGCCGTCGATCACCCCCAGGCGCACCAGCTCGCCGCTGTCCTCGGCCAGGCGGTCGAGGATCGGCTGCACCACGTCGGCGCCGCTGCTGGCCAGGTAGCGAAAGCCCAGCGCCACCAGCTTGGTCGACAGTCGATAGCGGCTGGTCTGCGCGTCCTGGCGCACGTAGCCGAGGCGGATCAGTTCGGCGAGCATGCGGTGGGTGGCGCTCTTGGGGATGTCCAGCTCGTCGGCCAGGCTCTGCATGGGCAGGCCGCGGGCGTCGCGGGTGAGGCTTTCGAGGAGGCTGAGCGCGCGTTCGATCTGACTGCCGGCCATGGGAGATCCCTGCTGAATTTGCCGCGATTCTAGGAGACAGCGACCACCGGAGGCGAGCCCCAGGCTGGATGAGAATCGGCAGACGGGCGATACTGCCCACGCCACGACGAATGTACTAACCGGTTCGTTCTTGTTCGGTTATCGAACAGAACCCGGTTTGGCGAATTGAAATGGCCAGGGGGTCGGCCCACTATTTCGAGCACGCCCTGAAGCGAAGTCGTTTTCTGCCTGCTGCCATCCGACTTCGAAAACTCAGTAGCCAATAAATATAAAAAGGTCGATTGCCATGTCACAGCCCATGCACCTGCGTGCCCCGGCAACCCCCGCAACCGCGCCGGTCGTTGCCCACTCCTCCAGCCTCGCGCTCGACGGCCGCGCCTCCCCGTCGCCC
>NZ_AVOF01000638.1:0-1042 GCF_000465935.2 Pseudomonas sp. EGD-AK9 | reverse complement strand
CCGGCCCGCCGATATAGATGGCGTCGGCGCCATGCAGGATGGCCTCGCGGGCGATGGCCACATCGCGGGCGGGGCTGAGCAGTTCCAGGTGGTGTTTGGGCAGGGACATGGCGTTTTCTTTTATCCGGCGGCACGGGCAAGGCGCGCATTGTAGCCGCCTGCCGGGCGCAGGGCACGCCGAGCTGCCGGGTGGCGGCGCCCGCCATGGCTAGCGGGCGCCAAACCGGCGGGCCTTACTGGCGCGGAGCGGGGCTGGTGGCGGCTGCGGCCGACCAGACGCGGTAGCGGACCTCGACATCTGCCGGGGCGTAGATCACCAGCGGCAGCTTGCTGTTGTAGCGCACCAGCATGGGCTCGCCACCGACCTGGACGAAGGCCTGCTTGCGGCTGCCGTCGGGGCAGGCCATCAGGGTGCTGACCGCCGGGCCGACCTGGCCCAGCTGGTAGTAGTTGTAGCCCCAGCCTTCGACCGTCTTCTCCTGCCACTGGCCGCCGAGGCGCTGCTGGTTGCAGTCCACCTCCAGGGTCTTGCCGGCGATCAGTTCCACCTTGTGCTCGGCCTCGTTGGCCTGCGCCGGCAGCTCGATGACATGGCGGGCGTAGCCGTCGGCGGCGGTCGGGTAGGGCTTGAGCGCCTCGGGCGTGGCGGCGCAGGCGGCCAGCGGCAGGGCGCAGGCGAGGAGGGCGATCAGCGGCAGTGGGTTCGCGTTCATAAGAGTCCTTGCTTCACAGGCCTTGTGGGCCGTCCGTTGAGGGAAAACCGCCGGGGCGGCGGCGCAGCACAGACCCTTCTGGATAGGCGAAGTTCCGGAGCTTGGCAAGACGGGGGTCAATCGCAGAGGGTTTTCCGCCGCGCAGTGCAATGGGCGCCTCGTGCGGCCTGGCGCGCCTCGTGGGCGCGGCTGCCGGCCGGCGGCGGATAAAAAAAGACCGGCTGATTGGGCCGGTCTTTTTCTGGCTGCAGTGGCGTTGTCGTCATGCGCTGGTCTCGATCATCAGGGGCGCTGGATCAGGCCACGCGGCTTTGGATCAGGCGATCCGA
>NZ_AVOF01000637.1:0-1046 GCF_000465935.2 Pseudomonas sp. EGD-AK9 | reverse complement strand
CAAAGGTAGGTTGGCGCCGAGCGCAGCGCAGCCCAACGGGGAGCGCGCCGCGCTCCGCCCGCCCCATCGCAGCCAAGCCACCGAGCGCGCCTCAGCTCGGCAGGCGATAGTCCTCCGGCCCCATCAGGTCGAGGCCGCATTCGAGGTTCTCGATCCAGTAGAGGAAGGCGCTGATCATCTCCGCACCGACGAAGGGCCGGCCGTGCTGCGGCACTATCATCGCCACGTCCATCTCGCGGACCATCGCCGCCCACAGCCGGCAGGCCTTGTTGCCGGCCATGTAGCGGCGGTGGAAGCCCTCCATGTTGGGTAGGTGATTGACGAAGTCGCGCACCGGGTTGGCGTCGTCCACCAGCGAGGCGCCCATGTCGCCGGAGAAGAGGATCTTGCTCACCGGGTCGTACAGCTGGAAGTTGCCCACCGAATGGAGGAAATGCGCCGGCACCGCCTTCAGCGTGCACTGGCCCAGCGCGATGCTCTGGCCGCGGTCGGGCAGCGCGATGATGCGATCGAAGGTGTTGATGCCGCGGCTCAACGCCAGGTAGTTGGCGGTCAGGTGCGGCAGAAAGCGCGCCCACAGCTTGGAGCAGATCACCCGCGCCCGGGTGTGCAGCAGCCACTTGTCCAGCGAGGCGATGATGTCCGGGTCCTGGTGCGAGGCGAAGATGTAGGTCAGGTCCTGCACCGGGATGTGCTTGGACAGCTCCAGCGACAGCGGCGTGTAGGTCAGGTCGCCGCCCGGATCGAGCAGCAGGTACTGCTCGTGGTCGGTGATCAGGAACTGGTTGGACTGCACGCCCTCGCCGCTGACCAGGTCATCGAACATCAGGCATTGGTGGCTGCCGTTATCGAACAGCACGATGGGCTCGCGGCGCATGGAAACCTCGTAGACGAAACGCGAGGCAACCTTAGGGCCGCGCCCTGTGCGGCGTACTGATATGGATCAAGCCCGGGCGACAATCTGCCGCGCCTTCTCCAGGCGCTTGGCCCGCGCGCCTTCGGCGATCTGCAGCAGGCCCTGGTCGCGCTGCCACAGCGCCGCCCAG
>NZ_AVOF01000636.1:0-1050 GCF_000465935.2 Pseudomonas sp. EGD-AK9 | reverse complement strand
GCGGGGTGTTGGCGGGCGAACCAGGCGCCGGCCTCGTCGATGGTCAGGGCCGGCGCCAGCAGACGGCCGAAGCCGGGCGCCGCGGGCGTGCGTTGGTAGAGCTGGTAGTGGTCGGGCGTGCTGGCCAGCAATGTGTAGGGCTGCACCCTCGCGCTGGCGCAGCTGCGCGGGCAGGCGCTGAGGTGTACTTGCGGGCGGGCGTGGCTTGCGCGCAGCAGCTCGGCCAGGTGCAGGGCGTGCTGCTTGCTGTCGGCCAAACCGCGGGCGCAGGCGGCCGAACCGGTGCAGGCGACCAGGCCGAGCAGCGGCTCGTCGATGTGGGTCAGCAGGCCGAGTTCGCCCAGTGCTGCCAACAGCTCACGGCTGGCGGATTCCGGCACATTGCCCAGCAGCAGACCCTGCCAGGGCGTCAGGCGCAGCTCGCCGTCGCCATAGCGCTCGCTCAGCTCGGCCAGCGTGGTCAGTTGTTCGGCGTGCAGCCGGCCCAGTTGGGCGCCGGCGGCGACCATGCACAGGCCGGCCTGCGCCTGTGGATAAATCCCAGCCGGCGCGCGCTCGACGGTGGCGGCGGGCTGCCAGGTGGCCGGCGCCGGCTGCAGGGCAAAATCCAGGCGCGCCTGCAGGCGCTGCAGCAGTTCGTCGGCTGGCACCTGTGCCAGCAACTGGCGCATACGTGACTGCTCGGGTGTGGCCAGTTCAAGGAACAGCAGCAGCAGCTGGCGCACCAGTTCGAGCGCCTGGCTCGCCTCGATGCGCGCCAGCGGCGTGTCCATGGGGCAGCCGGCCAGGCCCAGCAGCAGGTGCTGGTCGTCCTCGGCGGCCAGCCACAGGTCGTGGGGGTGCTCGCGCATGGCCAGGGCTTCGCCGCCATCGAGTTGCAGGGCGAACTTGGCCGACAGCGCGTGCAGCGCCGGGCTGTCCTGCAGCAGGTCGAGCAGCTGGGCTGCCAGCGGGCGCACGTCCATCCGCGCCTGCGGATCGAGGCCGGCGGCGGGGCTGAGCAGCAGGTTGCGCACATCGTCGGCGGCGGCCACGCGCGGACCGAGGCCG
>NZ_AVOF01000635.1:0-1049 GCF_000465935.2 Pseudomonas sp. EGD-AK9 | reverse complement strand
CTTTAGATGCGAGAGCCGATGACCGGCTTACACGCGGATTCACTTCAATGACGTAATATTGCTTGCTGAATGGATCAAGCGCGAATTGAATGTTGCAGCCGCCTACAACATCAAGTGCTGAGATGATCGTCAGACTTGCTGTCCGCAGCATTTGATAGTCTTCGTCTGTCAATGTTTGTGACGGCGCCACAACGATAGAGTCACCTGTATGCACGCCGACCGGATCGATATTTTCCATATTGCAGACGGTAATGCATGTGTTATTGCTGTCACGCATGACTTCATATTCAATTTCTTTAAAGCCGGCAATGCTTTTTTCGACAAGGCATTGATTGATCGGGCTTGCTAATAGCGCCTGTTTAATCATAGCTGTAAAGGCTTCTTTATCAGGGGCATTCCTCCGCCCTTTCCGCCTAATGTGTAAGCCGGTCTGATAATAACAGGAAAACCGATGGATTCCGCAAAATGGAGGGCATCGGCCTCGTTATCAACAATTTCACTCTCCGGCACGGGCTGTTTTAATTCATTCATTAACGAACGGAATTTTTCCCGGTCCTCTCCTTTTTGTATCGTTTCAACGGATGTGCCGAGGAGTTTGACGCCGTGCTCTTTTAAAACACCCGTTTCGTCAAGCTCCACCGCTAAATTCAACGCGGTCTGACCGCCTAAATTGGCAAGAAGCCCATCAGGCCGTTCTTTCTTAATGATGGCTGTCAGGCTTTCTGCTGTCAGAGGCTCAAAATAAATTTCATCAGCGAAGGCTTCATCAGTCATAATTGTCGCCGGATTGCTGTTGACGAGAATGACCCGGTAGCCCTCCTCCTTCAGCGCGATGCACCCTTGAGTGCCTGAATAATCAAATTCTGCCGCCTGCCCGATGATGATCGGGCCTGAGCAGATTACTAATATGCTTGAAATACTGGTGTCTTTAGGCATGCGCGATTTCTCTCCTTGCTGGTATCACATTCTTTAGATAATCATCAAAAATCCATTCGCTTTCCGCAGGTCCGGGATGGGCTTCCGGGTGGAATTGAACACTCATGACAGGC
>NZ_AVOF01000634.1:0-1057 GCF_000465935.2 Pseudomonas sp. EGD-AK9 | reverse complement strand
GCCGCAGAGCTCGAGCCTGAATTTCGCCTTTCGCGTCGAGGAGGTCGTCGCCATGGGCCGTCTGCCCCATGCCAGCGGCCGTGCGCGCGATGCGCAGATCGTCCAGGAAGCGCTGCGTGCGGCGGATGCCGCGCACCTGAGCGGACGCAGCTACCTGGCGCTGTCCGGCGGCGAGCGCCAGCGCGTGCACCTGGCGCGGGTGCTGGCGCAGCTGTGGCCGGGCGGGGCAGGGCAGATACTGCTGCTCGACGAGCCAACCTCGATGCTCGACCCGCTGCACCAGCACACCTGCCTGCAGGCCACCCGGCGTCTGGCCGAGGCCGGCGCCGCGGTGCTGGTGATCCTCCACGACCTCAACCTGGCCGCCCGTTATTGCGACCGCCTGCTGTTGCTGGAGCGGGGCAGGGCGCATGCCTTCGGCACGCCGGCCGAAGTGCTGCGCGCCGAGCCGCTGCAGGCGGTGTTCGGTCTGGAGGTGCTGGTGCAGACTCATCCCGAGCGCGGTCATCCGTTGATCGTGGCGCGCTGACGATTCAGGGGCATCCATGCGCATCCTTCTGCTCTGCTGTCTGGTTCTGGTCGCAGCCTGTCAGTCCCGCGAGGTGCTGCCGCCGCCTGCGCCCATCGCGCCGCTGGGGCGCGAGCACGCCGACCTCGGCCGTATCCTCGAGCTGGCCAGCGGTCGCTCGATCAGCCCGCAGCAGCTGGTCGAACGGCTGGCACGGGCCGAGCGGGTGCTGGTCGGCGAGCAGCATGACAATCCCGATCACCATGCGCTGCAGCTGTGGCTGTCACGCGAGCTGGCAAAACGGCGCCCGCAGGGCAGCGTGCTGCTGGAAATGCTCACGCCCGATCAGCAGGACAAGGTCGCCGCCGCCCAGGCCGCCGCCCGCGCCGGTCGACTGCCCGACGACCCCTTCGGCGCGCTGAGCTGGCAGCCGGGCTGGGACTGGTCGTTGTACGGGCCGCTGGTGTTGCACCAGCTGCGCCAGCCCTATCCGTTGCTGGCGGCCAATCTGCAGCGCGCCGAGATTCTGCAGATCTACCGGCAGCGGCC
>NZ_AVOF01000633.1:0-1064 GCF_000465935.2 Pseudomonas sp. EGD-AK9 | reverse complement strand
ATTTCTCTTTTAGAAGTGTACCGGGCTGTCCAAAAGCAAGAAGAACTCTTTGCGGTTCATGAAAACCCGAATCCGAAATGTCCGGTAGGGAAAAAAATTCAGAACGCTCTGGATGAAACGTTTGAAAGTGTGCAAAGAGCGATGGAAAATGAACTGGCGAGCAAGTCATTAAAAGATGTTATGAATCATCTCTTTTAATCAAAAGGGATGACTTCTCACCGCTAACATGTAACTAAAATTGTTACAAATAAGGAGGAAATGAAAAATGAAAATTGGTATTATAGGCGCAAGCGGGAAAGCGGGAAACGAGATTTTGAAAGAAGCGAAAAAAAGAGGCCATGAAGTGACAGCCATCGTCAGAAACGCTTCAAAAGTGCAGGAGCAGGACGTAGCGATTTTGGAAAAAGATGTGTTTGAACTGACTGCGGAAGACATCAAGCCTTTCGACGCGGTCGTAAACGCTTTTGGAGCAGCACCCGGCCAAGAACATCTTCATGTTGAAGCAGGAAGAGCACTCATCAACATCTTAAAGGACGCGAAGCACACAAGATTGCTTGTTGTTGGCGGAGCGGGAAGCCTGTTTGTTGATGAAGCCAAAACAACCCGTTTAATGGATACGCCGGAATTTCCGAAAGAATATTTGCCAACCGCATCAAATCAAGGCGAGAACCTGAAAGATTTGCAGCAGACAGACTCCATTTCCTGGACGTTCCTCAGTCCTGCGGCATTTTTTGATCCAGCAGGAAAACGGACTGGCTCTTACCAAAAAGGAAAAGACAATGTCATCGTAAATGCAAAAGGCGACAGCTATATCAGCTATGCAGATTATGCCATTGCCGTGTTGGACGAGCTTGAACATCCCGAACACAAAAATGAACGCTTCACAGTGGTAAGCGAAGCGGAATAATAAAAAACCCGGAGCCAGCTCCGGGTTTTTCTCATTAATAAGTGCTGTACGTATCGCTGAAAAGGCCGTCAGCAATCCCAAGCATTAAAAAGATGAAGAAGGCGATAATCGCAAGAATGGATACAGCAATGCTTACGATCAAATAAATCCCTTGCAT
>NZ_AVOF01000632.1:0-1064 GCF_000465935.2 Pseudomonas sp. EGD-AK9 | reverse complement strand
ATTGCGCACCTCGCCCCACAGCCAGGTGCGCAGGCGCTCGCGGCTGGCCGCGTCGGGGCCTTGCACGCGCCTGTCCACCTGGCGCTTGAGCCAGGCCTGCACGCTGGCCAGGCCGAACAGCGGGCGCAGCGGATCGAGCAGGCGCATGCCGATGGCCAGCGCCTTGGGCGCCGGCAGGTAGACCTCGATATTGCCGATGCCGGTGGAGTGGTAGGCGGTGGCGACGTCGCCCCAGGGAATGGTCACCGCGTCCTTGGCGCCGCGGCCGAAGTCGATGGTACGGCGCCGATAGCCCAGCGGCACGTCGGTGACGATCCCCGCGCGGCGCACCTTGCCGCCCAGATGCAGGCCTTCCACGGTGGTCTTGGCGGTGCCCGGCGACAGCCCGCTGGCGGTGTCGAAGCCCAGCGCCAGGTGCGTCGCATCGGGCAGCGCCTGGTGCAGGCAGGCGGCCAGGCAGTCGCTGGGAATCACGTCGAAGCCGACGCCCGGACAGACCACGATGCCGCGCTCCCGGAATTGCGCGTCGCGGGCGAACGCCGCCTCGAACACCGAGATTTCGCCGGTGATGTCGACATAATGGCTGGCGCTGGCCAGGCAGGCGTCGAGCATCGGCGCGCTGGTGGCGGAGAAGGGCCCGGCGCAGTGGGCCACCACCGCGACGTCGGCCAGGGCCTCGCGTGCCCGTTGCGGCTGCTGGATGTCGAAGATGCGGCAGTCGAGCCCCAGCAGGCTGCCGAGGGCGTGCACCGCCGCCGGGTTGCGGCCGGCGAGAATGGGCCGCAGGCCCTGGCGCTGCGCCTCGGCGGCGAGCAGGTGACCGGTGTAGCCGTTGGCGCCGTAGATCATCCAGTGTTGCTTGGCCATGGGAGCGTCCTGTTGCGTCGATGGGGTGTCGTGCAGGGTAGTCGTTATACCCGCGTCGCGGCGGCGCAGCGCCCATCCATCGGCCTGCGCGGTCGCTGTTCTGGCCGCCGCCGACAGCGCGCAGGCGGCGTGGCGCTGCTAGAGTGCGGCAAACGGCAGCACCACGGGGGAGTGGCGATGAAGATTCTGGTCACCGG
>NZ_AVOF01000631.1:0-1066 GCF_000465935.2 Pseudomonas sp. EGD-AK9 | reverse complement strand
AACTGGCCGGCGCCTGCCGCCTCGCCCCGGCGCCGCTGCAAAGCGCCGCCCTGCTGCAGCGCATGGGTGAGCTGGCCGTGCTGCAGCAGGCGCAACTGTGGCGCCAGCGCGACCTGGCGCTGAGCGACGAACAGCTGCAGCAGGCGCTGCGCCAGCACAGCGGCGAACTGGCCAACCGGCTCAAGGCGCACTGGCGCCTGCCCATAGCGCTGCGCGAGCTGATCGGCGCCTGCTACGGCCTGGCGCCCGGCAACACCCGCCGCGAGCCGATCCTGATGCGCCTGGCCAGCGCCGAACTGCAGGGCGCCGACGACCAGGAACTGCAACGCCTGCGCCGCCTCGCCGGGCTGGCCTGAGCCGTGCGGATGAGACGCCTGGCCCTGCTCCGCCACCGGCTTGCCAGCCGCTGGAATGCCAGCCACTGGGACGCCAGCCGCTGGGTAGTGATCGGCGGCAGCCTGTGCCTGGCGCTGTTCTTCGCCTTTCTCGGGCGCCAGGCGCTGGACGAGCGCGAGACCCTCTGGCAACTGCAGATGAACAAGCAGGCGGAAGTCCAGCGCATGGCCCTGCACAGCACCCAGCACGGCCTGCAGGAACGCGCCCAGCTGCTCGCCGAAACCATCGCCGCCGACGCCTGGGTCGTGGAGCTGGTGCGCCAGGCCCACGCCCTGCCGGCCACCGAACTGGACGCCCTGGCCAGCATCCGCAGCCAGCTCTACACCCGCCTGGCGCCGCGCTGGCGCAACCTGCAGGCGCACCAGGCGTTTCGCCTCTACGTGCACCTGGCGCCGGACATCAAGGTGCTGCTGCGGGTGCACGAACCCGAACATTTCGGCGACCTGCAGATCGGCTGGCGGCCGATGGTGCTGGAAGCGCTGCGCAGCGCCACCAGCCAGGCCGGCCTGGGCCTGAGCCGCGGCAGCATCGGCATGCGCGCCATCGCCCCGCTGCTGGTCGAGGGCGCAGACACGCCGCTGCAGGTCGGCGCCATCGAGGTGGCCATGGGAGTGCTCGACGACCTCGCCCAGCTCGACCGCGACCTCGGCAGCGGCGTCGCCCTGCTGCT
>NZ_AVOF01000630.1:0-1070 GCF_000465935.2 Pseudomonas sp. EGD-AK9 | reverse complement strand
TAGACTCCATGAAAAACGCCAATAATGCTTCAATCGCAGCGGCGCGCCAAATACATCTCCGACAAAACGGGAGTAATCAGACCAGTTCAGTCCAAACTGGAATTCTTGTAAAATCCCTGTTACAACACCGACTGCGAAATTTATTAAGAATAAGTGTCCCCAAAACTTTGCCATTTTGAGATACAGCTCATTTTTCTTTACAAGATAAAGAGTCTCCATCAACGCAACCATAAACACAAGCCCGATAGACATCGGCACAAACAAGAAGTGAAACAACGTTGTTGATGCAAATTGTATGCGGGCTAATACCAATTCACTCATGCTTTCTCCTCCATTTCCGGTTAAAACTGTAATTTGCTCACTACTTCACAAATAGAACCGAGACTTTGATCAGTAATTCACAAAATAGACGAAAAAAATATTGCTCAATATTTCACAAATGTGTCAAAAAGTCATCCAATATGATGCAAGATTGCCAGACTGACCAAATGACACAATCTCTGACTGGTTCATATTAAGTACTTTACAACGATTCATTTCAAAAATAAAGCCTAAAATACCTAAAAAGTCCCGCCCTATGTGACGGATTTTTGTCTATTTTGTTGCTTATTTATGTCGGCTGCTAGGATAAATGACCCTTTATTATCGTACATCAACACATCGTTCCTTGCGAACAAAATGCTTGCCCCGCACCAGCACTCGTTTCTCAGCACTCCGTCATAAACAGATTTTAGGCAGGATGCCTCTTTTCATTTGAACCGGCAAGTGGAGAAAAGTTGAATAGTAAATTTTTAATATATTAATAATTTCAATTTTTTAGTATACTTAACATAGTGAACAATTTCACTGCATCAAGAATAGGGGAGGTTTTTCAATGGGAGAGCTTCAAACACAAATGCAATTGCAAACGGATACAATTCACGAAGGGGTTCGAAAAGAGAATTGGTTTGCGAAAGCCATGAATATAAAAGTAGGCATCATACCGCTTCCTGTGTATGCCTTGCTGTTTATATTAATCACTGTTTTTGTTATGCATCACGATGTAAAAAGTGACATTTTGACATCCATTG
>NZ_AVOF01000629.1:0-16407 GCF_000465935.2 Pseudomonas sp. EGD-AK9 | reverse complement strand
CCAGCTGCCCTGGCGCGAGGCCGAGCCGCTGCAGCGCGTGCACTATGTGGTCGAGGCGCTGCGCCGCGCCTACCGCGACCGCGGCCTGCTCGGCGACCCGGATTTCGTCGCCAACCCGCTCGAACGACTGCTCTCGCCCGGCCACCTGGCGGTGCTGGCCGGCAGCATCGACCCCGAACGCGCCACCCCCAGCGCCAGCCTGCCGCCGGCCGGCACCTGGCACGAAGGCGACCACACCACCCACTTCGCCGTGCTCGACGCCGAGGGCAACGCGGTGGCCGCCACCCTGTCGATCAACCTGCCGTTCGGCGCCGCCTTCACCGTGCCCGGCACCGGCGTGCTGCTCAACGACGAGATGGACGACTTCGCCGCCGATATCCAGGGCGCCAACGCCTACGGCCTGGCCGGCAGCCCGGCCAACACCATCGCCGCCGGCAAGCGGCCGCTGTCGTCCATGAGCCCGAGCTTTATCGAGAGCGACGCGGCCTTCGCCGCCTTCGGCACCCCAGGCGGCAGCCGCATCCCCAGCATGGTGCTGCTGGCCATGCTCGAATACCTGGACGGCCAGCCCATCGCGCGCTGGCCGGCGGTGGCGCGCTACCACCACCAGTTCCTGCCGGATGTGATCGAGCACGAACCGGATACCTTCAGCGCCGCGCAGATCGCCGAGCTGCAGGCCCGCGGCCACCAGCTCAAGGCACTGGAGCGGCAGTACGGCAATCAGCAGGTGCTGCTGTGGGACAAGGTCAGCGGCGAGGTGCAGGCGGCCAGCGACCCGCGCGGTATCGGCGAGGCCATACCCTAGGGTGCGCCGTGCGCACCGCAAGGCCCCATTCGCACCGGCAGCCGGTGTAGCCGGGATGCCATCCGGGCCAGGGCCTGTCGGTCAAGGCGATAGGATCAGCGGCCCACTGCCTTCATCGCCCAGCCGCCGCAATTCGCGGAACAACGCCTGCTCGTCGCCGAGCATCAGCACGTTGCGCAGGCTCTGGAAGATGCGGCTGACATAACCCAGGTCGTTCATCAGCGAGCTGGTCTGCAGGCCGTCCAGGCGGCCGCTGCGCACCTCGGCGAACAGGCGCTGGCGAAACGTCGCGTCGAACTCCGCCGCCTGCTCGTCGAGCCAGCGCAAACGCGCCTGCCAGGCCTCCTCGGGCAGCTCCGAGCGGGCCAGTTCGCGCACCTCGTGCAGGGTGACGAGCAGGTGGCGGCGCAGCTCCACATAGGCCTCGCGCACCGCCGAGGGCGGCGCGTCGAGGTAGTGGCCGAGGTTCTTCTGCAGGTGCTTGGCGTCCTTGACCGCATCCACCAGTTGCAGCGCGGCCAGCTGGCAGCTGACCCAGAACCGCTGGTGCGCCTCGTCCATCGGCAGCTCCATGCGCCCCATGAAGCTCAGCAGATCGCCGTACACCCCCTTGATATGGAACTGGTAGAGGTGCTCGGCATCGAAGCCGCCGTGCGCCGGCCCGGCCTGCAGCAGCTGGTCGTCGACCCGGCTGCGCGCCAGCTGATCCACCGGCAGGTAGAGCGCATGACAGATCACCTCCAGGCTCAGCCGGCCGAGGTGGCCGAGCTCTTGCACCACCGCGCCGGAGGCGGCGTCCACCGAATCCAGGGCGCGCTCGCTGAGGTAGCGGGCGCGGGTGCGCTCGGGCTCGGCGACCGGCTCGGCCGCCAGTTCGGTGATCAGCACCTGCGGCTCGGCCCGCTCCGGCAACCAGCGGATCAGCCGCTGCGCCAGGCGTCCCTGCAGCGGCCAGAACAGCGCCACGCCCATGGCGTTGAACAGGGTGTGGAACATCGCCAGCTGGATCAGGCTGTTGTCACCGAGGCCCAAGGGCTCGGCCAGGGCCTGCACCAGCCAGGTCAGCGGGCCGAGCAGACAGAAGGCCAGCACCCCGGTGGTGATGTTGAACAGCACATGGGCCAGGGCCAGGCGCTGACCGCTGCGGTTGCCGCCCAGCGAGCCGACGAAGGCGGTGGTGACGCTGCTGCCGATATTGGAGCCGATGGCGATCGCCAGGCTCTGGCCCAGCTCCAGCTGGCCGCCGGCCAGCGCCGCCAGGGTCAGCATCAGGGCGGCGTGGCTCGATTGCAGCACCACGGTGATCGCCAGGCCGATGGCGGTGAACAGCAGCGCGCCGCGCAGACCGCTCGCCTGATAGCCGCTCATGTCCAGGCCGTCGCCGAAGCTGGCGAAGCCGTCCTTGATCTGGTCGATGCCGATAAAGATGAAGGCGACGCCCAGCACGATGCGCCCGGCCGCCTTGCTCTTCGGCCCGGCGAAACCGGCCAGCACGCCGAATACCAGCAGCGGCAGGGCGAAGGGACTGAGGCTGAGGTTCTGCCCGGCCAGCGCCAGCAACCAGATGCCGCTGGTGGCGCCGAGGTTGGCGCCGAACAGGATGGCGATGCCGCCGGCCAGCTGGATCAGCCCGGTGCTGATAAAGGCGATGGTCAGCAGCGAGACCAGGGTGCTGGATTGCAGCAGCAGGGTGCCGCCGACGCCGAACAGCAGGCTCTTGAAGGGCGTCGCGGTGCTGCGCCCGAGGATCTGCTCCAGCTTGCTGCCGGCCAGCTGACGCAGCCCCTCCTCCAGGCACTGCATGCCGAACAGGAACACCGCCAGCCCGGCGCACAGCTGCAGCCAGCCCTCGCTGAACCAGAACGAGGCGGCCAAGCCCAGCACCACCAGCAGCAGGATCACCCAGCGCAGATAACGCATCGCCCGCCCTCCCTAACGCAAACGGCCCCTCGCCCCGTTAGGGAGCGAGAGGCCGCGGTCATGCAACCGAACGAATCAGTCGTGCTTGTAGCCGCTGCTGGTGCAGCCCAGGCAGCGCACGAAGGCTTCCTTGCCCGGCTCGACCACCAGTGCCTCGGCCGCCTCACCGACATTGCCGCCCAGGGCGGTGAACGGCAGGCTGACGACGAAGGCCACGACGCCGATGGCGGTGGCGCCGATCAGCAGCGGACGGGCGATCACCAGGTCGCCGATCATGGCATAGCCCTTCGGCGCCTCGACGGTATACAGGGGGTCGCCACTGACGTTCTGCTGCACCACTTCCGCCTGCGCCGGCAGTGCCAGCAGGCCAGAGGTCAGCGCCAGGACAGCAGCGGTCGTGCGAAACGGTTTCATGGGGCGATCCTTCAGGTTATTCGGGAAAGTGCCAGTAACTATAACAGCGCATTGGTAATTGTCAGCGTGACGGGCGTCAATCGCCATGAAAGGCGTATTGCGGCTTTTTCGGCACGTAGGGGCGGAAAAACGCCAGCATCGCCGCCAGATCGGCCTGCTCGTCGCCGGTGGGCTGGAAGGTCGGACCGATCACCACGCGGCGGTTCTGGTAGTCCAGCGCGCCCAGCACTATGGGCACGCCCGCGCCCAGGGCGATATGGTAGAAGCCCATCTTCCAGCGCTCGACCTTCTTGCGCGTGCCCTCGGGCGACAGCACCAGGATGAATTCGCGGTTGTCCCGAAACGCCTGCACCGCTTGCTCCACGGTGTTGCGCTGCCGTTCGCGGCGGATCGGGATGCCGCCCCAGGCGCGCATCAGGCCGCCGAACGGCCAGCGGAAGATGCTGTGCTTGCCGAACCAGCGGGCGTTCAGGCGCAGGACGAACTTCAGCGCGATAAAGATCACGAAGTCCCAGTTGGAGGTGTGGTGGGCGCCGATGGCGACGAACTTGTCGAGCCGGGGCAACTGTCCCTCGATGCGCCACCCCATGAGTTTCAGCACGCTGCGCCCCAGCCATTCGGCGGCCGGATTGCGCGGCAAATAGTTACCGGACATCGATCAACCTCGGTAGTTCTTGTTGTTATGCCTGCACCGCCTAATCCGCCGGCACCTCGTTCAGCGTTGGCAGCGCGGGCAGTAGACACTGGCGCGCTGGCCCAGCTTGACCTCGCGCAGGGTGCTGCCGCACAGCTTGCAGAACTCGCCGCCGCGACCGTAGACGAACAGCTCCTGCTGGAAGTAGCCGGGCTGGCCATCGCCGCCGACGAAGTCGCGCAAGGTGGTGCCGCCCCGCTCGATGGCATGGGCGAGGATGCGCTTGATCGCCTCCGCCAGTTTCAGGTAGCGCGCCCGCGAGATCGAGCCGGCCGCGCGGCGCGGGTCGATGCCGGCGGCGAACAGCGCCTCGCTGGCGTAGATATTGCCGACCCCGACCACCACGGCGTTGTCCATGATGAACGGCTTGACCGCCATGCTGCGCCCACGCGACAGCTGGAACAGGCGCTCGCCGTCGAAGTCCGCGCCCAGCGGTTCCGGGCCGAGCTTGCTGAGCAGCTCGTGATGCAGCGGGTCCTCGCTCCACAGCAGGGCGCCGAAACGCCGTGGATCGGTGTAGCGCAGGGCCAGGCCGGACTCCAGTTCGATATCGACGTGCTCGTGCTTGGCCGCCGGCAGGCCGCACTCGACCAGGCGCAGGCTGCCGGACATGCCCAGGTGGCCGATCAGGCTGCCGCTTTCGGCCTTGATCAGCAGGTACTTGGCGCGGCGCTCGACGCATTCGATGCGCTGGCCGGACAGGCGCACGTCCAGATCCTCGGGGATAGGCCAACGCAAGCGGCGCTCGCGCACTATCACGCGGCTGACGCGCTCACCGATCAGATAGGGGGCGATACCGCGGCAGGTGGTTTCGACTTCGGGCAGTTCGGGCATGGCAGTACGGCTGGGAAAACGGCGGAGCGCCACCTTAGCAGGAGCGGCGCGTACAACGGTAGGCCGCTACAGCACCGCCAGGTCGCGAATGCTTTCGCGCAGGTTCTCGAAGTCGTAGGCGGACAGCCCCATGTACTCCAGGATCGGCTGCTCGATATACCGCCACTCCAGGTCCTCCGGCTGGGCGCCGAGCACACGGTGGCTCTCGCAGATGTGCTCGGCCATCTTGAGGATCGCCAGCAGGGTCTTCAGCGGCGCGTCGCGGCCGGTTTCGTCGGCGAAGATCGACAGCGCGTTGTGGTGGTTGGCGATCACCTCGCACAGCGCTTCGGGCAGGCGCCAGGAGCGTGCGGTGAAGTAGCCGACCACCGCATGGTTGGTGTTGAGCAGGCGGTTCTCGGTGTCGACCACGCGGCGCTCGTCGCTGGCGCTGGCGTAGGCCTCCTCCAGCACCGTCATGTAGCTGGGGAAGCGCTTGATCATCAGCGGGATGCCGCAGTTGTGGAACAGCCCGAGGGTGTAGGCCTCGTCCGGCGAGTGGTAGCCGAGGCGCTTGGCCAGGGTCAGGCAGGTCATGGCCACGTCCTGGGCGGTGTCCCAGAAACGGTTGAGCACCAGGATCGCCTCGTCGGTCAGCTCGCCCTTGATCGACTGCGCGTTGATCAGGTTGATCACCGTGTGGCAGCCGAGCAGGTTGACCGCCTGCTGGATCGAGGCGATGCGGTTGGCCAGGCCGAAGTGCGGCGAGTTGACGATCTTCAGCAGCGCGCCGGACAGCCCGGGGTCCTGGCTGATCAGCTTGGCGATGCTCTTCAGATCCGGGTTGGGCATGACCTGCTCCATCTGCAGGTCCACCATGATCTGCGGCTGCGGCGGTACGCTGATGCCCTGGAGGGCTTGCTGGATCTGTTCGGCGGTGAGTTCGTAGGCCATGGGACGTGGGTGCCAGGTGAGAAATGCGCCACAGTTTAGCCAAAGCCCCGGGTCCCCCGCAGCCGACTTTTGCAACTGCCGGGCGCCCGCGCGAGCCGCTATAATCCCGCTCTTTTTCCCCGGAGCCCGCCCATGTCCCTGCCCAGCCTGCGCCTGAAAGCCAACGCCGATCGACGCCTGCGCGCCGGCCACCTGTGGGTCTACAGCAACGAGATCGACGTCGCCGCCACCCCGCTGCACGGCTTTGCCGCCGGCGACCAGGCCGTGCTCGAAGCCGCCGGCGGCAAACCGCTGGGCGTGGTCGCCATGAGCCCGAACAACCTGATCTGCGCCCGCCTGCTGTCGCGCGACATCAAGCACCTGCTGGACAAGTCCCTGCTGGTGCACCGGCTCAACGTCGCCCTGAGCCTGCGCGAGCGCCTGTTCGACCAGCCCTGCTACCGCCTGGTGTATGGCGACTCCGACCTGCTGCCGGGGCTGGTGGTCGACCGCTTCTTCGACATCCTCGTCGTGCAGCTGGCCTCGGCCACCATGGAAGCGCACAAGGACGAGGTGCTCGCCGCGCTGATCCAGGTGTGCAAACCCAGCGGCGTGCTGTTCAAGAACGACTCCAGCGCGCGCGACGCCGAGGGCCTGCAGCGCTATGTGGAAACCGCCTACGGCCAGGTGCCGGAATGGGTCGCCCTGGAAGAGAACGGGGTGAAGTTCGAGGCACCGGTGATCGCGGGGCAGAAGACCGGCTGGTTCTACGACCACCGCATGAACCGCGCGCGTCTGGCGCCCTACGTCAAGGGCAAGCGGGTGCTCGACCTGTTCAGCTATATCGGCGGCTGGGGCGTGCAGGCCGCGGCCTTCGGCGCCAGCGAGGTGTTCTGCGTCGACGCCTCGGCCTTCGCCCTCGACGGCGTCGAGCGCAACGCCGCGCTCAATGGCGTCGGTGAGAAGGTGACGTGCGTGGAGGGCGACGCCTTCGCCGCCCTGCGCGAGCTGAAGAGCGCCGAGGAGCGCTTCGACGTGGTGATCGCCGACCCGCCCGCCTTCATCAAGCGCAAGAAGGACCTGAAAAACGGCGAGGCCGCCTACCGCCGCCTCAACGAAACCGCCATGCGCCTGCTCTCCAAGGACGGCATCCTGGTCAGCGCCAGCTGCTCCATGCACCTGCCCGAGGACGACCTGCAGAACATCCTGCTGACCAGCGCCCGCCACCTGGACCGCAATATCCAGCTGCTCGAACGCGGCGCCCAGGGCCCGGATCACCCGGTGCATCCGGCGATCGCCGAGACCCGCTATATCAAGAGCCTGACCGTGCGCCTGCTGCCCAATAGCTGAGCGATACACGCGTAGGTTGGGCTGAGGAACCCGCGACTAAGCCCAACCTGGTCGCGCAGTTCGTCCGGATCGGCCTGCCCCGCTGGGCTTCGCTGCGCTCAGCGCCAACCTACCGGGCCACACAGGCGGCGCGGCGGGCCAGCGGGTGCGCCGCATCGCCCGCCACGCGATCACGCGTCGTACCGATCAGCGCCCCGCCGCCCAACGTTCGAGCGGCGTGCACCTGCCGAGTGCGTGTCGGCAGGTGCCGCCCGCCCCGCTCGCTGTTACCTCCCCCCACACCGTCCTCGCATCCCGCCCAGGCTGGACTAGGCTTTAACCTGCGGAGCAGAGCGCCGCCGGCCAACCGTTCGTCGGCTGGCGTGCTTATTGCTTTTGGTTATTTACATAACGATCGGACCACACGACAGGGACGAATCGACTCAAGCAGTACGGGCGAGGCCACAAGCCGAGCCTGTCTTGATGGGCAATGGGGAGGACTATGGCTGCGCAGGCTGGGAACGACGCGTTCCTGCGATTCACCAATGTGAAGAAGACCTACGACCACAAGACGCTGGTGGTCAAGGACTTCAACCTCAACGTGGCCAAGGGCGAGTTCATCACCCTGCTCGGCCCCTCCGGTTCGGGCAAGACCACCTGCCTGATGATGCTCGCCGGCTTCGAGGACGTGACCAGCGGCGAGATCCTGATCAACGGCCGCAACGTCACCAGCATCGCCCCCTACGACCGCAACATCGGCATGGTCTTCCAGCAGTACGCGCTGTTCCCGCACATGACCATCCGCGAGAACCTCGCCTACCCGCTGAAGATCCGCAAGCTGGCCAAGGACGAGATCCGCGCCAAGGTCGAGGACTACCTCGCCCTGGTCGAGCTGCAGGCCTTCGGCGGCCGCTACCCCGGCCAGCTCTCCGGCGGCCAGCGCCAGCGCGTGGCCCTGGCCCGCGCGCTGATCTTCGCCCCGGACATCGTGCTGATGGACGAGCCGCTCGGCGCCCTGGACAAGAAGCTGCGCGAGCAGATGCAGTTCGAGATCAAGCGCCTGCACGAGCAGCTCGGCTTCACCGTGATCTACGTCACCCACGACCAGACCGAAGCGCTGACCATGAGCGACCGCATCGCCGTGTTCAACAACGGCGTGGTGCAGCAGTGCGCGCCGCCCCACGTGCTCTACGAGCGCCCGGCCAATCTGTTCGTCGCCGACTTCATCGGCGAGAGCAACAAGCTGGCCGGGGTGATAGAAAGCGTCGGCGAGGAACGCGTCGAGGTGCGCCTGGCCGACGGCGGCCTGGTCAGCACGCTCAAGGCCAACTGCACCGAGGTCGGCCAGCCGACCACGGTGTCGGTACGCCCGGAGAAGCTCAACTTCACCGACCGCCTGGGCGGCGCCGGCAACCAGGTCAAGGCGCGCTTCGTCACCCGCCACTACGTCGGCGAGTACATCCGCTATCACTTCGAGACCGCCAGCGGCAGCGAGCTGGTGGTGAAGAACCTGAACGACAGTTCAGCCCCCAGGCTCAGCGCCCAGGAAGAGGTCGACCTGGCCTGGCTGCCGGAAGACAGCCAGGCCCTGGATCGCCCCGCAGTGCCGACGACGCCCTGACCCCACAACTAGTAGAAGCAAATGGAGCACAGCAATGGCTAGATCACTGACTACCAGCTTTTCCACCTTCGCCCTGTTGGCGGCCCTGGGGCTCGCGGCGGGCGGCGCCAGCGCCCAGGACAGCCTCACCGTGGTCTCCTGGGGCGGTGCCTACGGCGCAGCGCAGCAGAAACACGTGATCGATCCCTACCAGAAGGACAGCGGGGTCAAGGTGCTGTTCGAGGACTATTCCGGCGGCGTGGCCGAGATCAAGGCCCAGGTCGAGTCCGGCAATATCCAGTGGGACGTGGTCGACTTCGAGGTGATCGACCTTGAGCGCGCCTGCTCCGAAGGCCTGCTGGAAAGCCTCGACCACAGCACCCTGCCGCCGGGCATCGACGGCACCGCGGCCGCCCAGGACTTCATCCCCGAGGCCCTGGCCAGCGAGTGCGCGGTGGGCAATATCGTCTGGTCGGTGGTATTCGCCTACAACCAGAACACCGTAGGCGCGACCAAGGCGGCGAGCATCGAGGACTTCTTCGACACCGCCAAGATTCCCGGCAAGCGTGCCATGCGCAAGCGCCCGCAGGTGAACATGGAGTGGGCGCTGCTGGCCGACGGCGTGGCCCCGGAAGAGGTCTACGAAGTGCTGGCCACCCCGGAAGGCCAGCAACGCGCCTTCGACAAGCTGGCCAGCATCAAGAACGACATCGTCTGGTTCGACTCCTGGTCGCAGGCGCCGCAGCTGCTCAACGACGGCGGCGCGGTGCTGGTGCAGTCGGCCAACGGGCGGTTCTACGACTCCATCGTGCGCGAGAACAAGCCGTTCGAGATCGTCTGGGACGGCCACGTCTACGACCTCGACGCCTGGGCCATCGTCAAGGGCTCGCCGAAGAAGGACCTGGCGATGGAGTTCATCAAGTACGCCACCGGTTCCAAGCCGCTGGCCGGCATGCCGGACGTGGCCTACGGCCCGACCCGCAAGTCGTCCATGCCGCTGGCCGACCAGAGCGCCACGCCGCACCTGCCCACCGCCCACCTGGACAAGGGCATCCAGGCCGGCTCGGAGTTCTGGGCTGACTACGGCGAGTCGCTCGGCGAGAAGTTCAACGAGTGGCTGTTGAAGTAACCCGCACCGACCCCTCTTCCTGTGGAAGAGGGGTCCGCTTTACGGAGTAGTGCCTTGTCATCCCTGACCACCAGCGAAGCCGGCCAAGCCGCCAGCGCCCGTCGCAAGAAACGCCTCGCCGCCTTTCTCTTCGTGGTGCCGCTGCTGGCCTTTATCCTGCTGACCTTCGTCGCCCCGATCGGCAGCATGCTGTGGCGCAGCGTGCACCACCCGACCGTGGCCGAACTGATTCCGCTGACCCTGGCCGAACTCGAGCGCTGGGAAGATCAAAGGCAACTGCCGGACGAGCAGACCCTGCGGGTGTTCGCCGGCGAGCTGCACAGCCTCGACGAGCAGCGCCTGTCCGGCAAGCTGGCCGAGGAGTTCAACCGCGCCTTCGCCGGCATGTCCAGCGTGGTCAAGTCCAGCGCCCGGCGCATCGGCCGGCTGGATGCCGAGGCCCTGCCGGAGCGGGGCGTCGAGACCCTGCTGGCGGCCCACGGCAACTGGAGCAAGCCCGAGCTGTGGTACGCCATCGCCCGCGCCGGCCAGCGCTACACCTACGACTACTACCTCACCGCGCTGGACCTGGAACTGCACCCGGAACAGGGCATCCAGGTGCGCGAGGACACGCAGATCTACCTGCAGCTGTATTCCAAGACCCTGAACATGGCGCTGGTCATCACCCTGCTCTGCGCCCTGCTCGGCTACCCGCTGGCCTACTACCTGGCGCAGCTGCCGGAAAACCGCGCCAACCTGCTGCTGGTGCTGGTGCTGCTGCCGTTCTGGACCTCGCTCCTGGTACGCACCACGGCCTGGATCGCCCTGCTGCAGACCAACGGCGTGATCAACTCCTTCCTCATCGGCATCGGTGCCATCGGCCAGCCCTTCGAGATGCTCTACACCTCGTTCGCCACAGTCGTGGCGATGACCCACATCCTCCTGCCGTTCATGATCCTGCCGCTGTACAGCGTGATGCGCGGCATCGACCCCAGCTACCTGCGCGCCGCCCTGAGCCTGGGCGACAAGCCGATCCCGGCGTTCGCCCGCATCTACTTCCCGATGACCCTGCCGGGCCTCAGCGCCGGCGCGCTCTTGGTGTTCATCATTTCGGTGGGCTACTACATCACCCCGGCGCTGGTCGGCGGCACCGACGGCCAGATGATCAGCAACATCATCGCCTTCCACATGCAGCGCTCGAACAACTGGGAGCTGGCCGCCGCGCTCGGCTCGCTGCTGCTGGGGCTGATCCTGCTGCTGTACTGGGTCTACGACCGCTTCGTCGGCGCCAGCAATATCAAGTTGGGATGAATACAGGATGAAGACCCCCGCCTACTACGGCTTCTGGCATCACCTCGGCAGCTGGCTGCTCAAGGCCAGCTCCTGGCTGGTGCTGCTGTTTCTGATTCTGCCGATCCTGGTCATAGTGCCGCTGTCGTTCAACGCCGAGCCCTTCTTCAGCTTCACCGAGGGCATGCTCACCCTGCAGCCGGAGGCCTACTCGCTGCGCTGGTACGAGCAGATCCTCAACGACCCGAAATGGATACTGGCGATCCAGAACAGCTTCTTCATCGGCATTCTCGCCACCGTCATCGCCACCGCCCTGGGCACCTGCGCCGCGGTGGGCCTGGCCCGCGACGACATGCCCTATCGCCGCTTCATCACCGCGCTGCTGCTGTCGCCGATGATAGTGCCGCTGATCATCACCGCCGCCGGCATGTTCTTCTTCTACTCCAACCTCGGCCTGGCCGGCAGCTACCTGGGGGTGATCCTGGCCCACGCGGCGCTCGGCACGCCCTTCGTCATCATCACCGTCACCGCCACCCTCACCGGCTTCGACTACAGCCTGGCGCGCGCCGCGCTGAACCTCGGCGCCACGCCGCTGCGGGTGTTCTTCGACATCATCATGCCGCTGATCCGCCCCGGGGTGATCTCCGGCGCGCTGTTCGCCTTCATCACCTCCTTCGACGAGGTGGTGGTGATCCTGTTCATGGCCGGCCCCCAGCAACGCACCATCCCGCGGCAGATGTTCTCGGGCCTGCGCGAGCAGATCAACCCGAGCATCCTGGCCATCGCCACCCTGCTGATCCTGGTGTCCATCGCCCTGTTGGTGACCATCGAACTGCTGCGCCGCCGCGCCGAGCGCCTGCGCGGCATCGAAATCCCCAACTGAGCGGCAGCGCGGCTGCGCCGGCAATCGCCCGCGCCTTGGCTCGGCGGCGACAGCGGGCGTAGAATCCATGCATTCCTCGCCACCCATCCCCTGGCGGGCCCTGAGCACGGGTCAGACGCGCGGCCACCCCGCGACGTCCGGTGACCCCCGCCGAACGCACGGCCATCTCCCGTTTGCATCCGGTCCAGTCGACGCTCACCATACGAACATCACCTGATCAGCCGCAGGAACCGTGTCATGCCCGATTACCGCTCGAAAACCTCCACCCAAGGCCGCAACATGGCCGGCGCCCGCGCCCTGTGGCGCGCCACCGGGATGAAGGACGAAGACTTCAAGAAGCCGATCATCGCCGTCGCCAACTCCTTCACCCAGTTCGTGCCCGGCCACGTGCACCTGAAGGACATGGGCCAGCTGGTCGCCCGCGAGATCGAGAAGGCCGGCGGCGTGGCCAAGGAATTCAACACCATCGCCGTCGACGACGGCATCGCCATGGGCCACGACGGCATGCTCTATTCGCTGCCGAGCCGCGAGATCATCGCCGACTCCGTGGAATACATGGTCAACGCCCACTGCGCCGACGCCATCGTCTGCATCAGCAACTGCGACAAGATCACCCCCGGCATGCTGATGGCCGCCCTGCGCCTGAACATCCCGGTGGTGTTCGTCTCCGGCGGGCCGATGGAGGCCGGCAAGACCAAGCTGGCCAACCACGGCCTGGACCTGGTCGACGCCATGGTCATCGCCGCCGACGACAGCGCCAGCGACGAGAAGGTCGCCGAGTACGAGCGCAGCGCCTGCCCGACCTGCGGCAGCTGCTCCGGCATGTTCACCGCCAACTCGATGAACTGCCTGACCGAGGCCCTCGGCCTGTCGCTGCCGGGCAACGGCTCGACCCTGGCCACCCACAGCGACCGCGAGCAGCTGTTCCTGCGCGCCGGGCGCCTGGCGGTGGAGCTGTGCCAGCGCTACTACGGCGAGAACGACGACTCCGTGCTGCCGCGCAATATCGCCAACTTCAAGGCGTTCGAGAACGCCATGATGCTGGACATCGCCATGGGCGGCTCGACCAACACCATCCTCCACCTGCTGGCCGCCGCCCAGGAAGCAGAGATCGATTTCGACCTGCGCGATATCGACCGCCTGTCCCGCGTCGTGCCGCAGCTGTGCAAGGTGGCGCCGAACATCCAGAAGTACCACATGGAAGACGTGCACCGCGCCGGCGGCGTCTTCAGCATCCTCGGCGAGCTGGCGCGCGGCGGCCTGCTACACACCGACGTGGCCACCGTGCACAGCCCGAGCATGGCCGACGCCATCGCCCAGTGGGACATCACCCAGACCCGCGACGAGGCCGTGCACACCTTCTTCAAGGCCGGCCCGGCCGGCATCCCCACCCAGACCGCGTTCAGCCAGAGCACCCGCTGGCCGAGCCTGGACGACGACCGCGAGAACGGCTGCATCCGCAGCGTCGCCCACGCCTACTCCCAGGAGGGCGGCCTGGCGGTGCTGTACGGCAACATCGCCCTCGACGGCTGCGTGGTGAAGACCGCCGGCGTGGATGAATCGATCCACGTGTTCGAAGGCACCGCGAAGATTTTCGAGAGCCAGGACGCCGCCGTGAGAGGCATTCTCGCCGACGAGGTCAAGGCCGGCGATGTGGTGATCATTCGCTACGAAGGCCCGAAAGGTGGCCCGGGCATGCAGGAAATGCTCTACCCGACCAGCTACCTGAAATCCAAGGGCCTGGGCAAGGCCTGCGCCCTGCTCACCGATGGCCGTTTCTCCGGCGGCACCTCGGGCCTGTCCATCGGCCACGCCTCGCCGGAAGCCGCTGCCGGCGGCGCCATCGGGCTGGTGGAAGACGGCGACAAGATCCATATCGACATCCACAATCGCACCATCCAACTGCTGGTCAGCGATGAAGAGCTGTCGCACCGCCGTCACGTGCAGGACAAGAAGGGCTGGAAGCCGGTGGAACAGCGTCCGCGCAAGGTCACCACGGCGCTCAAGGCCTACGCCCTGCTCGCCACCAGCGCCGACAAGGGCGCGGTGCGCAACAAGGCACTGCTGGACGGCTAAGCGCAAGCACCAGCGAACCCGAGAGCCCGGCCCCGTGCCGGGCTTTTGCTTTGTCCCCGCTGCCGCTTGCGCGGGAGGGACGGGGGAAGAGGGAAGACATGAAAATCGGCCTGATCGGCGACACCCACGGCCTGCTGCGCCCCGAGGCGCTGGATGCCCTGCAGGGCTGCGATCACATCCTGCATGCCGGCGATATCGGCAAGCCGGAGATTCTCGACGCATTGGGCGAAATCGCGCCGCTCAGCGCGGTGCGCGGCAATAACGACGAGGGTCTGGACTGGGCGACGGAACTACCGGAATCGCTCGAGCTGGACCTGGCCGGGGTGCGTCTGTTCATGACTCATGACGCCGCCCACCTGCCCGGCGACCTGGCCAGCCGCGGCATCCACGTCGCCGTCTGCGGCCATAGCCACAAGCCGCTGGCGGAACCGCGTGCCGGCCTGTTGCTGGTCAACCCCGGCAGCGCCGGGCCGCGGCGCTTCAAGCTGCCGATCTGCCTGGCGCTGCTGCATCTGCAGGATGGACAGATCCGCGTGGAGCACATCGATCTGATCTAGGCGGCGCCGCGCGCACCTATGTCATTGCGTCGAACGCCGTTCCCACACCTCGAAGGCATAGAAGGGACTTTCGCCGGTCGCCGGGTGCTCGACGCTGGAGGCCAGGCGCCAGTCGTCCTGATCGATGTCGGGAAAGTGGGCATCGCCCTCGGGCTCGAGGCCAACCCGGGTCAGGTACAGGCGATCCGCCTGCGCCAGGCCCAGCTCGTACAGCTGCGCGCCGCCGATCAGCATCAGCTCCTCGGCCTCCTCCGCGCGCGCCCAGGCCTCGGCGCGTTGCAGCGCGGCGTCCAGGGTCGGGAAGACTTCGGCGCCGTCGAGCTGCAGGCCGACCTGGCGGCTGACCACCAGATTGAGCCGCCCCGGCAGCGGCCGCCCGAGCGAATCCCAGGTCTTGCGCCCCATGATGATCGGCTTGCCCAGGGTCAGGGCCTTGAAGTGCTTGAGGTCCGCCGGCAGGTGCCAGGGCAGCTGATTGTCGCGGCCGATCACGCGGTTGTCGGCGAGGGCGGCGATCAGGCAGAGGGGAAGAGTCGTTTTCATGGCCGCGAGCATAGCAGAGCGCCCGACGCCCCCGCAGCCCACCTTTGGCTTTGCCGAGTGCCGCACAGAACCGTCTAGGCTTGGACCTCTGTAGCAGAATCGTCACCCTTGCCGGTGCAGGCTCGGGTTTCCATCCCTGTGCAAGGAGGTACCACCATGTTGACCAAACCGCTTCGCAGCTGGCTGCTCTGCGCCGGTCTGTTGTTACCGAGCCTCGGCCTCGCCGCGCCCGATAGCGTGCAGGCCGCCATCGACTGGGCCCAGCAGCAGCCCGGTGCCCACCCGGGCAAACCCCGCGGCGAGGCCAGGCCGCTGGTCATCGCCCACCGCGGCGCCAGTGGCTACGTGCCCGAGCACACCCTGGCGGCCTACGCCCTGGCCGTGCTGCAGGGCGCCGACTATATCGAGCCGGATCTGGTGATGACCCGCGACGGCCAGCTGGTGGCGCGCCACGACAACGAGCTGGGGCTGACCACCGACGTCTCCCAGCGCCCCGAGTTCGCCAATCGCAAGCGCACCCAGACGGTCGACGGCGTCAGCCTGGAGGGCTGGTTCAGCGAGGACTTCAGCCTGGCCGAACTCAAGACCCTGCGCGCCATCGAGCGCATCCCGCAGCTGCGCCCGGGCAACACGCGCTTCGACGGCCAGTTCGAGATCCCCAGCCTGCAGGAGATCATCGACCTGGTGAAGAGCCTGCAGCTCAGCCAGCAACGGGTGATCGGCCTGTACCCGGAAACCAAGCACCCGACCCACTTCCAGCAGATCGGCCTGGCGATGGAGCAGCCGCTGGTCAAGGTGCTCAAGCGCAACGGCTACCACAGCGCCAAGGCGCCGGTGTACATCCAGTCCTTCGAGGTGGAGAACCTCAAGACCCTGAGCCGTCTGACCCAGGTACGCCTGGTGCAGCTGCTGTGGACCGAGGGCCAGCCCTATGACCAGCAGGTGCTCGGCAGCGGCCTTACCTACGCGCAGATGAGCACCCCGGCCGGGCTCAGGGCCATCGCCCGCTACGCCGCCGGCATCGGCCCGGAGAAGAGCCAGATCATCCCGCGCGACGCCGCCGGCAAGCTCACCGCCCCCACCAATCTGGTGCGCGATGCCCATGCCGCCAAGCTCAAGGTCCACCCCTACACCTTCCGCGCCGAGAACGCCTTCCTGCCGACCGACCTGCGCAGCGGCGGCGAACCGGCCGAGCGCGGCGATATCGAGGCCGAGCTGCGCGCCTTCCTCGCCACCGGCATCGACGGCCTGTTCATCGACCAGCCGGACATCGCCGTGCGCCTGCGCCAACGCGACTGATCAATGGCTCTCTCCGCCGCGGGAGAAGGCCACGGCTGCTGCCATTCGCACCCGACCGGATCAGGGGTTATCCTCAGCCCCTGATCTGGCCGACGAGACGCCGCGTGACTGACGCCGCCCCGCAACCCGACACCCTGCACCGC
>NZ_AVOF01000628.1:0-1073 GCF_000465935.2 Pseudomonas sp. EGD-AK9 | reverse complement strand
TGTGGCGCCAGCTCGGTCGCGGCGGCCTGCCCTTCGAGGCGCGCCTGGAGCCGGGCCCGGCCAGCTACCGGGTGGACTGGCCGGTGGTGGCCATGAGCCCGGACAAACACACCGGCTATGCCGTGCAATGGTTCGCCCTGACCGCGGCGTTGCTCGGCCTGTTCATCTATCTTGGAATACACAACGCACGGGAGAGTCGTCATGAACCCAGCCATCGCCCTGCCTGAGACGCCGCGCAAGGGGCGCGGCCGCTGGCAACTGCTGTTGCTGCTGGCCATCGCCATCGGCCCCATGCTGCTGGCCAGTGCCATGTACCAGTGGCGGTTCTGGGTGCCGGAGACGCGCAGCTACCACGGCGTGCTGGTCGGCACCGGGCAGACCCTCGCCGACCTCGGCGTGCAGGGCGAGCTGGCGCCGCGCTGGCAGATCCTGGTCACCGTCCCCGATGCCTGCGCCGCCGACTGCCAGCAACTGGTCTACCTGGCGCGGCAGATCCAGATCGGCCTCAACCGCGAAATCCTCCGCGCCAGCCATGGCCTGGCGGCGGGCGAAGCGCTGACGGCCGACTACGCCGCGCTGCTCGACCGCGAGTACCCGCAACTGGGCCGCTACGGCCTGGATCGCCAGGCCTACCAGCGGGCCACCGAGGCCCTGCCAGGCGCCTGGCTGTGGCTGGTCGACCCGCACGGCAACCTGGTGCTGCGTTACCCGGCCGGCAGCGACGGCAAGGCGATTCTCGACGACCTGCGCTACCTGCTGAAGATTTCCCAAATCGGTTGAGGCTGACCCGCAGGCGGCTGCCTGCTAAGGATCGACGATGCGCAAACCCGGTTACCGCCTCGCCCTGTGCGCTACCCTGCTGGCCACCGTGGTGGTACTGCTCGGCGCCTATACCCGGCTGACCCACGCCGGCCTGGGCTGCCCGGACTGGCCCGGCTGCTACGGCTTCCTCGGCGTGCCGATGAGCGAGCACAAGCTGGCCCTGGCCGAGGCGCGGTTCCCCGAGGCGCCGGTGGAGGTGGCCAAGGGCTGGTACGAGATGATCCACCGCTACTTCGCCGGCGCCCTCGGCC
>NZ_AVOF01000627.1:0-1073 GCF_000465935.2 Pseudomonas sp. EGD-AK9 | reverse complement strand
CGGTGGCGGGGTCCTGGGATGAATCGCAGGCGCTGAGCAGGCTCAGGGCGAGGGCCAGAAGCAGTCCTTTGTTCGGCATTGCGGGCTCCGGTATAGGGGGGCGCAGAGAACCCCAACTATAGCCGAGCGCCTACCCAGGGAGGAGGCGCGGCGGCGAAAGCGCCAAGCCGCGCACAGCTCCCTGGCCCAAGCACGACGACGATTTCAGCCGCGGTTCAATGGCACAGCTCGCAGACCTCGGCATTGGGCGCCAGGGTGAAGAAGTCGTCCATCGACATATGCACCAGGTTCTCGTGGTCGCCGGCCTCCAGGTAGACGTCCGCCAGCCGCGCCAGTTGCGGGTCGATCAGCATGTCCAGGCCGTACAGCGCGCCGAGCGCCGGCACCGCGCCGCGCTGGCAGTCCTTGAACAGGCCGACCAGGTTCTGCTCGCCGCTCAGTTGCCAGCGCTGGCTGCCCTTGCGCACCTTGTCCAGGTCGAGCTTGCGGTTGGCCGGCAGCACGGCCATCAGGTAGTGGCCGCGGCGGTCGTCGAGGATCACCGGCTTGGCCATGCGCGCGGCAGGAATGTGCGCCTTGCGCGCCGCCTCCAGGCTGGTGGCCGAGGGCTCGTGCTCGATCAGTTTGTAGTCGCAATGCGCCCGCTGCAGATGGCGCTCCAGGGTTTCGGCCATACGCATGATCCACCTCCTCGGTCGCCGCGGCGACGCTTGGTTGACTGGCCCTGGAAAAAGTCTAGCCAGACCGGCAGGCAGGCGAAGGTGCGGTTGCTGCTATGACCAGACGGCGATAGCAGCAAAGGTACTAACGCCGCCTATAATCGCCGCTTTGCCGGAGCCGCCCATGTCCGCCCTGCTCGACGCCTGGCGCCACACCCCGACCCAGCGCCGGGTCTGGGCCCTGGCCGCGCCAATGATTCTCTCCAACCTGTCGGTGCCGCTGGTGGCGCTGGTCGACAGCGCCGTGGTCGGTCACCTGCCGCACGCCCACCAGCTGGCGGCGGTGGCGGTGGGCGGCAGCCTCTACACCCTGCTGACCTGGGCCATGGGCTTTCTGCGCATGGGCAGCACCGG
>NZ_AVOF01000626.1:0-1079 GCF_000465935.2 Pseudomonas sp. EGD-AK9 | reverse complement strand
CGAGCTGCGCGCCGATGCGCGCTACCGCGAGCTGCCGATCCTGGTAGTCTCGGCCGCCTGCGAACAGGGCCGCCTGGCACTCGGCGGCGGCGTGCCGGCGCTGGACTGGCTGAGCAAGCCGATCGACCCGCAGCGCCTGCTCGACAGCCTGGCCCGCGCCCTGCGCGGCCTGCCGGAAAGACCGCGGGTGTTGCACGTCGAGGACGACCACGACCTGCGCCAGGTGGTCGCCGAACAGGGCCGCGAACTGGCCGAGTTCGTCGCCGCCGAGAACCTCGCCCAGGCCCGCCGCCTGCTCGCCGGCCCACCCTTCGACCTGGTCCTGCTCGACCTCGGCCTGCCCGACGGCAACGGTCTGGAGCTGGTCGAGGAACTGCGCCGCAGCCAGCCGCAACTGCCGGTGGTGGTGCTCTCGGCCAGCGAGCTGGATGGCGCCCAGCTGGCCAAGGTACGCGCCGCGCTGGCCAAATCGCGCAACGATGGACAACACTTGCTGCAGCTGCTCACCCGCCTGCTACCCGCCAAGGAGACCGGCCATGACTGAACTCAAGCGCATCCTCCACGTCGAGGACGACCCGTCGATCCAGGCCGTGGCCAAGGTCGCCCTGGAGGCCGTCGGCGGCTTCCAGGTGCTCAGCTGCGCCAGCGGTCAGGAGGCCCTCGACCAGGTACAGGGCTTCGCCCCCGACTTCATCCTGCTCGACGTGATGATGCCCGGCATGGACGGCCCGCAGACCCTGGAGCGGCTGCGCGCGCTGGTCGACATCGGCGAGATCCCGGTGGCCTTCATGACCGCCAAGGTGCAGCCCGGCGAAGTGGCGCATTACCGCAGCCTGGGCGCGCGCGACGTGATAGTGAAACCCTTCGACCCCATGCAGCTCGCCGCCCAGGTGCGCCAGATCTGGAGCCAGCGCCATGGATAAGCACGAAGGCAATGCCATTCCCCAGGCCCTGCAGCAGCACCTGCAGCAGCTCGGCCAGCAGTTCGCCGAGCGCCTGCGCCAGGAGCTGCCGCAGCTGGCGCAGCAGGCCGGGCAGTTGCTCGACGCCGCCGCCGACGAACGCCAGCGCCTGCTGCA
>NZ_AVOF01000625.1:0-1085 GCF_000465935.2 Pseudomonas sp. EGD-AK9 | reverse complement strand
CAAAGAAGAAACCCCAGACCGCGTTGGCGATCTGGGGTTTCGTATAGGAGCTTGACGATGACCTACTCTCACATGGGGAAGCCCCACACTACCATCGGCGATGCGTCGTTTCACTGCTGAGTTCGGGATGGGATCAGGTGGTTCCAACGCTCTATGGTCGTCAAGCAATTTGTTGCTGTCGCGGGGTTAACCGTTACAGCGAATTGGGTATGTGACAGTCGTTTGGCTTGGCCCTTGGGCCTGTAGCTCTCGTGCAAATCTTCGGCATTCAGTCGACTTCACCATCGACACCCTCTGCTCTCAGAGCAGATTGTTTGGGTGTTATATGGTCAAGCCTCACGGGCAATTAGTATGGGTTAGCTCAACGCCTCACAGCGCTTACACACCCCACCTATCAACGTCGTAGTCTTCGACGGCCCTTCAGGGAGCTCAAGGCTCCAGTGAGATCTCATCTTGAGGCAAGTTTCCCGCTTAGATGCTTTCAGCGGTTATCTTTTCCGAACATAGCTACCCGGCAATGCCACTGGCGTGACAACCGGAACACCAGAGGTTCGTCCAACCCGGTCCTCTCGTACTAAGGTCAGCCCCTCTCAAATCTCAAACGTCCACGGCAGATAGGGACCGAACTGTCTCACGACGTTCTAAACCCAGCTCGCGTACCACTTTAAATGGCGAACAGCCATACCCTTGGGACCGGCTTCAGCCCCAGGATGTGATGAGCCGACATCGAGGTGCCAAACACCGCCGTCGATATGAACTCTTGGGCGGTATCAGCCTGTTATCCCCGGAGTACCTTTTATCCGTTGAGCGATGGCCCTTCCATACAGAACCACCGGATCACTAAGACCTACTTTCGTACCTGCTCGACGTGTCTGTCTCGCAGTCAAGCGCGCTTTTGCCTTTATACTCTACGACCGATTTCCGACCGGTCTGAGCGCACCTTCGTACTCCTCCGTTACTCTTTGGGAGGAGACCGCCCCAGTCAAACTACCCACCATACACTGTCCTCGATCCGGATAACGGACCAGAGTTAGAACCTCAAGGTTGCCAGGGTGGTATTTCAAGGATGGCTCCATGAGAACTGG
>NZ_AVOF01000624.1:0-1089 GCF_000465935.2 Pseudomonas sp. EGD-AK9 | reverse complement strand
CTGCGCGGCGTCGAGGTGCGCATCGCGGCAGGGCTGAAAGTCGCCATCAGCGGCGCCTCCGGGGTCGGCAAGTCGACCCTGATCGACCTGCTGCAGCGCTTCTACGACCCCAGTCAGGGCCGCATCCTGCTGGACGGCCGCGACCTGCGCGAACTGGAGCTGGCCGAGCTGCGCCGGCGTATCGCCGTGGTCAGCCAGGACATCGTGCTGTTTCGTGGCAGCCTGGCCGACAACCTCGCCTACGCCGCACCGCAGGTCGAGCGCGCGGCTATCGAACAGGTGGTGCGCCTGGCCCGCCTCGACGAGCTGGTGGCCAGCCTGCCGCAGGGCCTCGACAGCCAGCTCGGCGAGCGTGGCCAGCAGCTCTCCGGCGGGCAGAAGCAGCGCATCGCCATCGCCCGCGCGCTGCTCCAGGCGCCGCTGATCCTGGTGCTCGACGAGGCCACCTCGGCGGTGGACGAGAACACCGAACGCGAGGTGATCGCCGCCATCGACGAGCTGTTCGCCGACCGTACACGCATCCTCATCAGCCACCGCCGTTCGACCCTGGCGCAGTGCGATCTGCACCTGCAGCTGGCCGAGGGGCAGCTGCGGCCGCTGCCGGCGGAGGCCGCGAGCGATGCCCGCTGAACCGCGTATCGGCCTGGTCGACAGCGGCCACGCGTCGGCCCAGGCGCCGCTGATCCGCGCCGGGCGGCGTTTCTGGCTGGACGGCGAAGCGCTGTGCGAGGGAGCGCTGGCGGCCGATGACCTTGGCCACGGCGCCGCGGTGATCGCCAGTCTGACGGCCGAGGCCGGCGCTGCCGAGCTATGCCTGGCCCAGGTATTCGACGGCCGCGGGCAGACCAGCGCGCTGCAACTGGCCGCCGCCATCCACTGGCTGATCGAGCAGGACGTGGTGCTGATCAACCTCAGCCTCGGCCTGCGCCAGGACCGACCCTTGCTGCGCCAGGCCTGCGCGGCAGCGAGCGCGGCGGGCATCCTGCTCTGTGCCTCCAGCCCGGCCCAGGGCGCAGCGGTGTTCCCGGCGGCCTATCCGCAGGTGCTGCGCATCACCGGCGACGCCCGCTGTGCGCCGGGGCAGTGGTC
>NZ_AVOF01000623.1:0-1090 GCF_000465935.2 Pseudomonas sp. EGD-AK9 | reverse complement strand
GGCGCACCACGCGCAGGCCGAAGGCGCCGACCTTCGCGGCGAACAGGCTGCAGTCGCGACCGACCTTGCGCAGGTAGTCGCGCAGGCGCCAGCGTCGCACCTTCTCCACTTCCTTGAGCAGCGCCTCCAGTGGCAGCGCGTGCTCGCCGTTGGCCAGCAGGTAGTGGATCAGCAGCTCTTCGGTGAAGGGCGCAAGCTCGGCCGGCAGTTGGGCGAAGAACACCCCGAGGTTCTCCAGCACCCTGGCTCGCGACAACGGCTGCCCCGGGGTCTCGCCCCGGACGCCGCCGCCGTCGATCAGATACAGGCGGCCGTCGTGCCGCAGCAGGTTGTCCAGGTGCAGGTCGGCCTGCCACAGGCCCTTGCCGTGCATCTGCGCGATGGCCGTCAGGGCCTCGCCCAGCACCGCCTGCTGGGCGACGGACAGCGGCGCCTCGCCGGCCACCTCGCGCCAGGCATCCCAGAGGCTGCGTGCGCCATCGAGGTAGTCGAACAGCAGCCAGCCGCCCTGGCCCTGGGCAAAGCCCTCGGCCAGCAGCTCGGGGGTGAGCAAGGCCTGCTCGGCCAGCAGCCGGGCGCCATCCAGCTCGCGGCGAAAATGCCGCTCGGCCTTGCCGCCGACCAGCAACTTGGCCAGCACCGTCCGCCCTCGCCACTGCGCCAGGCCGACGTAACGCTGCCCCGGCAGCACCCGCAGCCAGCGCTGGACACGCAGCTCGTCGCCCGCCAGCGTCAGGTTCAGCGGCAGGGCCGGTGCACGGCCGCTGCCGGCCAGTTGCTCGAGCCGCATCAGCGCGATTCCTTGTGCAGGCGACGGGCGCCCAGGCGGGCGAACCAGCGTTCGAGGCCGGCCTCACCGCCCAGGTAGGCGGCCAGCAGCTTGCGCATCTCCGCCTCGCCCCAGGCGCTGGCACGGCGCAGCAGCGGCTCGAGGTCCTTGATCCGGTCGCGCCGGCCGAGCAGCAGCGGGCGGGTCTTCTCCAGGTCGATCAGCTGCGCGGCGAAGCCCTGCGCGCCCTCGCGCAGGAAGATGTGTTTGGGGTAGAAGCAGCCGTGCACCTGGCCGGCCTGGTGCAGGCAGCGGGCCAGC
>NZ_AVOF01000622.1:0-1090 GCF_000465935.2 Pseudomonas sp. EGD-AK9 | reverse complement strand
ACCCAGTCGCGCACGCGGTCGACGCCGGCCGGCTCGCGGCCCAGTTCGACCAGCATGCGGTCGACCGCCGCGGCCAGGTCCGGTACCGAATCCACCAGGGTGCCGTCCAGGTCGAACATCACCAGACGCGGCAGCTCGCCGCGGCACAGCGCGCGCAGCGGTTTCATCCGCGCACCTGGGCCAGTTCGGCGCGCATGGCGTCGATCACGGCCTTGTAGTCAGGCTGGTTGAAGATCGCCGAGCCGGCGACGAAGGTGTCGGCGCCCGCCGCAGCGATCTCGCGGATGTTCTGCACGTTAACCCCGCCGTCGATCTCCAGGCGGATCTCGCGGCCGCTGGCATCGATCAGCGCGCGCGCCTCTTTGAGTTTATCCAGGGTGGCGGGGATGAACTTCTGCCCGCCGAAGCCGGGGTTGACGCTCATCAAGAGGATCATGTCGACCTTGTCCATCACGTACTTGAGCACGTCCAGCGGGGTGGCCGGGTTGAACACCAGGCCGGCCTTGGCGCCGCCGGCCTTGATCAGCTGCAGCGAGCGGTCGATATGCTCGGACGCTTCCGGGTGGAAGGTGATGTAGGAGGCGCCGGCCTCGATGAAGTCGCCGATGATGCGATCCACCGGCTTGACCATCAGGTGCGCGTCGATCGGCGCGGTGATGCCGTACTTGCGCAGCGCCGCGCAGACCATCGGGCCGATGGTCAGGTTGGGCACGTAGTGGTTGTCCATCACGTCGAAGTGAACGATGTCCGCCCCGGCGGCGAGCACGTTGTCGACTTCCTCGCCCAGACGGGCGAAGTCGGCGGAGAGGATCGACGGGGCGATGGCGAAGGGTTGCATGGCGCACCTCGGGAGGTATTCACGAAAAGGTGCGCATTGTAGCAGCCCCGACCCAAGGTCGGGCGCCGCCCGCGGTCGCTGACAAGCGCCAGCGGAACCGGCTAGGCTGCAGGGCAGATTGCCCGAGGAGCCCGTCATGCCCGCACGTTTTTCCCCGCTCGCCCTGGCCCTGCTGCTGGCGCTGCCCGCCCAGGCCGAACAGCAGGACAGCCCACCCGGCAGCGCCGCGGCAGCCGAGACGCCGAGCGAGGA
>NZ_AVOF01000621.1:0-1096 GCF_000465935.2 Pseudomonas sp. EGD-AK9 | reverse complement strand
CCATGGCCAAAATGCGCAAGGTCACCACCGTTCGCGGCTACGGTGCCTTTGTCGGCGCCAACCACCTCGAAGTGGAAGAAACCACCGGCACGGGCCAGGAGAAGACGGGCACCAAGAAGGTCATCGCCTTCAAGCGCGCCATCATCGCCGCTGGCAGCCAGGCCGTGCGCCTGCCGTTCATGCCCAACGACCCGCGCGTGGTCGATTCCACCGGCGCGCTGGCGCTCAGCGGCGTGCCCAAACGCATGCTCATCCTGGGCGGCGGCATCATCGGCCTGGAAATGGGCACGGTGTACAGCACCCTGGGCGCACGCCTGGATGTGGTGGAAATGATGGACGGCCTGATGCAGGGCGCCGACCGCGACCTGGTCAAGATCTGGCAGAAGATGAACGCCAAGCGCTTCGACAACATCATGTTGAAGACGAAAACCGTGGGTGCCGAGGCCACACCTGAAGGCATCAAGGTCACATTCGCGCCAGCGGAAGAGGGCGGCACCACCCCCGAACCCCAGGTGTACGACCTGGTGCTGCAGGCCGTGGGCCGCACGCCCAACGGCAAGAAGATTGCCGCTGAAAAGGCTGGCGTGGCCGTCACGGACCGTGGCTTCATCAACGTCGATATCCAGATGCGCACCAACGTGCCGCACATCTTTGCCATCGGCGACATCGTGGGCCAGCCCATGCTGGCGCACAAGGCGGTGCATGAGGCACACGTGGCGGCAGAAGTGATTGCCGGTGAACTGCAAGGCAACAAAGAGCTGGCAAGCGCCGCCTTCAACGCCCGCGTGATCCCAAGCGTGGCCTACACCGACCCTGAAGTGGCTTGGGTGGGCCTGACGGAAGACCAGGCCAAGGCCCAAGGCATCAAGGTCAAGAAGGGCCTGTTCCCCTGGACGGCCTCGGGCCGCGCCATTGCCAACGGCCGCGACGAAGGCTTCACCAAGCTGCTGTTCGACGACAGCCCCGAAGCAGGATCAGGAGACGGCCATGCTGGCCGGGGCCACGGCAAGATCCTGGGCGGTGGCATGGTCGGCACCCACGCGGGCGACATGATCGGAGAGATCGCGCTGGCTATCGAGATGGGTGCGGACGCAGT
>NZ_AVOF01000620.1:0-1096 GCF_000465935.2 Pseudomonas sp. EGD-AK9 | reverse complement strand
GGGTGCTGCGCCACGATCCGGCGGCCGGCGTGCTGCGCGAGGTGCGCCTGCGCACCGGGTTGGCCAACTGGCGCTGGACCGAGGTGCTGGGCGGTCTCGAGGAAGGCGAGCGGATCCTCGCCAGCCTGGAGCAGGAGGGCCTGGAGGATGGCGTCGCGGTACGCGTGCAGACGGACGCCGAACCATGATCCGCCTGCGTGGCATCAGCCGCTGCTTCACCCTCGGCGACGCGCGGGTAATGGGCCTGGACCGCGTCGACCTGGACGTGGCCGCCGGCGACTACCTGGCGGTGATGGGCCCGTCCGGCTCGGGCAAGTCCACCCTGCTCAATGTCCTCGGCCTGCTCGATGCGCCGGATGCCGGCGAGTACTGGCTGAACGGCGAGGCCACCGCGGCGCTGGACGAGGAGCGCCGCGCCGAGCTGCGCAGCCGGCAGATCGGCTTCGTGTTCCAGTCCTACCACCTGATCCCGCGTCTGACCGCCCTGGAGAATATCGAGCTGCCGATGCTGCTGGCCGGTATCGAGCCGGCCGAACGCCAGCGCCGCAGTGCACGGCTGGTGGAGCGACTGAACCTCGGCGACCGGGTCAAGCACCGCCCGGCCGAGCTGTCCGGCGGCCAGCGCCAGCGCGTCGCCATCGCCCGCGCCATGGTGATGCAGCCGGCGCTGCTGCTGGCCGACGAGCCCACCGGCAACCTCGACAGCCACTCCGGCGCCGAGGTGGTGGCGCTGCTCGAGGAGCTCAACGGCGAGGGCCTGACCCTGCTGGTGGTGACCCACGACGCCACCCTCGGTGCCCGCGCCGCGCGCCGCCTGGAGATGCTCGACGGGCGCATCGTCGCCGATACCCGCCAGGAGCCGGCCCGTGCGTGCGGCTGACGGCCTCGGGCTGATCCTCGGCGCCTTGCGCGGGCATCGCTCGCGCAGCCTGATGCTGCTGGCGATGGCCATCGGCGTGGTCGCGGTCAACCTGCTCACCGGCCTGGCCGAGGGCGCGCGACTGTTCGTCATCGGCGAGTTCTCCATGCTCGGGCGCAACACCCTGATCGTCCTGCCCGGACGCAAGGAGACCACCGGCGGCATGCCGCCGATCAC
>NZ_AVOF01000619.1:0-1095 GCF_000465935.2 Pseudomonas sp. EGD-AK9 | reverse complement strand
CTGGCCGCCGGCATCGTGGTCGGCAAGCTCGGCACCGCGGCCATCAGCGCCCCCGAGCTGCGCCGCGCGGTGCAGCGCGAGGAGGGCTCCGAGCGCGGCGTACTGAGCCTCGACCAGTTGCTGGTGGCGATCGAGGATGCCCGCGCCCACGGCGAGAAGATCGTCTTCACCAACGGCTGCTTCGACATCCTGCATGCCGGCCACGTGACCTACCTGGAGCAGGCGCGCGCCCAGGGCGACCGCCTGATCGTGGCGATCAACGACGACGCCTCGGTCAGCCGCCTCAAGGGCCCGGGCCGGCCGATCAACGCGGTGGACCGGCGCATGGCGGTGCTCGCCGGCCTCGGTGCGGTGGATTGGGTGGTGAGCTTCGCCGAGGACACCCCCGAGCGCCTGCTCAAGCAGGTGCAGCCGGACGTGCTGGTCAAGGGCGGCGACTACGGCATCGACCAGGTGGTCGGCGCCGATATCGTTCAGGCCTACGGCGGCGAGGTGCGCGTGCTCGGCCTGGTGGAGAACAGCTCGACCACCGCCATAGTCGAGAAGATCCGCAACAAATAGGCTGGACAGGCCGAAGGCCTGTCCACCAATCCATCGCTGGCGGTGGGCAAGGCGGGCGCCATGCTCACCCTACGTTCCTCTGTGTGACGGCTTGACCCGATTGCCGACGGCTCGTGGCTTGAGGGTCATAGGCGCTCGCCAGCCGGCGGCGCATCATCGATGGCATCCCCCCTGTGGAGCGAGATGCCATGACCGTCGATATGCAGGGCCAGGCCCTGAGCGTACTGAGCAAGCTGGCCCAGGCCGACTGGCCGGATCGCCTCAAGCTGCGCAAACCCTTCGAAAGACTCGTCTACAGCGGCAGCCGCGCCAGCTTCCGTCTGGCCGCCGGCAAGACGCGCACGCCGCGTCCGGCGGCGGCCGACGAGCTGTTCGACCTGTCGCTGTCCGACGAGCAGCAGATGCTGGTGGAGATGCTCCAGGGCTTCGCCCTGGACGTGCTGCGCCCGCTGGCGCACGAGGCCGACGCCCAGGCGCGGGTGCCGGCGGCGCTGCGCAGCCAGGCCCATGAGCTGGGCCTGGCCCACTATGGCG
>NZ_AVOF01000618.1:0-16438 GCF_000465935.2 Pseudomonas sp. EGD-AK9 | reverse complement strand
CTGGTGCGGGACAAGGCGACGCGCACGCGCTACCCGGATGCGGTGGCGGCGGGCATGGTCTGCCGCGGACACTGCTTTACTAATGGTCTGATCATGCGCGCCGTGGGCGACACCATGATCATCGCGCCGCCGCTGGTGATCAGCCGTGCGGAGATCGACGAACTGGTGGAAAAAGCACGCAAGTGCCTGGACCTGACCTGGGAACAGGTTCGTAGCTCTGTGTGAGCAGTCGCGAAGGACGATGAGCAAAACCAAACCCCGCCACCGGTAACGGTGGCGGGGTTTGGTTTTTCAGCCGCTGGCTCGAGGCTGTTCTGCGGCGCTCGGGCGACCCGATCCAGCGCGGTGCGCACCGCCGTAATCCCGGGTCAACGCTGGCCGGCCACGACCGGCAGCAGCCATTCGCTTCAATGCAAGAACCCTGTGCACTGGGCTCCGGCGACCGCCAAGGATCCATGGCTCAGGAGTGCGGGTAACTGTCCACCACCCGCTGGTACTGGCTCGGCGAGGCGCCGATATGGTGCTTGAAGAAGCGCGTGAAATGCCCCTGCTCGGAGAACCCCAAGGATTCGGAAAGCAAGCCCAGGGTGCCACTGCGCTCGCTGTCGAGCCAGGAAAAGGCACGCCGCATCCTCGCCGCGTTGAGCAGCAGGTTGGGGGTCATGCCGGTGTCCTTGCGAAACAGGGAATAGAAGTGCGCGCGCGACAGACCGCAGCTTTTGGCCGCATTGTCGATTGGCGCCGGGTCATCCAGGTGATTGAGCAAATAGTCGGTACCTTTGCGCACCCGCGCGTCGCGGTAGTCATTGACGGTGCGAACGCCCATCCGACAGAGGTGCCGCCACTGCGAGGAGTCTTCGATCAGCTGGATGAGGAAGTCGAACAGGTAAAACTCGATACGCTCCTGTGGAACCAGGCCAGGGCTGTGCATTTCAGCAATCAAGCGATCCGCCAGATTGCGGTTTTGCGTGCTCAGTTCCATGGAGGATTGCGCAAAAAAGTCTGGCCGACTGCTCAAGGCGAGCGACTGTTGCGCGGTGGCCAGCCAGGCCGGCTCGATGTACAGAGCCAGAATCAAGGTATTGCCGGCACCTGCCTGATAATCGAAATAATGCGGTTCCCAGGCGTTGACCAGGACCGCATTGCGGTCGGTCAGCGGCACCTGACGGCCACGGACGTTGAAGAAGGTGTCGTCTCCCGCCACTTTCACCAGCACATGGCATTCCGAATGGGTATGCATGACCAAGGGTTTGTTCATGTTCAACAAGGCAACGCGGCCGAAATTGCCATGAAATACGCGTTGAGCGTCCGACATAAGCTGTTCTCCCTCATCCGCTGGATGAGCGTTGTCCGCAGCGCTTGGTTCTCTCTGCGTCGTCTTGGAAGATTTCCCTCGGGGCGGTTAGCCGAAGGTCGGCAGGCGTATCGATATCCAGGTGGATACCTGGACCCTCCACGGCGGGCGGCGCGTGCTCACGGAGGAGTTCAGGGGCACCGCTATCGCCATCGAGTCCCGGCAGCGCTGGCCAGAAATCTTGGCCAAACCACAGCGGATGTGCTGAGTAGCCTCGATAGCGGGGCTGCGCAATATTTGATCGATTCGCCTTGGCGCACAAGTATCCATGAGTCGTAGAGCCGATCCGGGGCATATCGCCGCGCAATACCGCCAGCGCCAGGGCCGCGACCTGCTCACAAGGCATGACGCGCCTTGCCGTGGTACACGCGCAGGACATCGGCCATGACCGCCAGGGCTATTTCCGCCGGCGCCTTGCTACCCAGATCCAGACCGATGGGCATGTGCAGGCGCGCGATCTGCTCGTCGGACAGGCCGCCAACGCGCTTGAGGCGTTCGGCGCGCTTGGCCGAGGTGGCCTGCGAGCCCATGGCGCCAATGTAGAACGCCGGGGTGTGCACCGCTTCCATCAGCGCCAGGTCGTCGATACGCGGGTCGTGGGTCAACGCCACCACTGCGGTGGCGGCGTGGCAGCCTCCGGCGCCGATAAACAGCGAGGGCAGCACGCGCTGCATCTGCACGCCGTCGAGCACGATGTGCTCGACCTCCTCACGGGGGTCGCAGGCGATCACCTCGCAGCCGATGGCACGGGCAAAAGCGGCGCAGGCCTCGGCCACCGGGGAGAGCCCGGCGAGGATCAGGCGCAGCACCGGGCCGACATGAATGCGCACCGTTTCATCGACGACTTGCACCCGTTCGCTACCCTGACCGGCGTCCGGATCCAGGCGCAGCGCACCACTGCCAAGGTCGACATGACGCACCAGGCGATGCTGACCGAGCAACGCCGCCTGCAGGGCTTGCAGGTGCTCGATCCACTCGCCGCTGGGCGCGCGGTGTTCCACCAGCACCACCAGCACCCCACCGCAGGGCAAACGCAGGCGCCGGCTCTCCTCGGCGCTGTCGCCGTAGCGGACAATCTGCGCCGGCTCGCGCAGCTCGCCACGGGCCAGGCTGGCGAGGAATTCCTCCTCGACACAGCCGCCGGAGAGTGAACCGACATGCTCGCCGGCAGCGCTGGCCACCAGCATCGCCCCCGGCGCACGCGGCGCCGAGCCATAGGTCGAGAGAACCGTACAGAACCACAACGCACGACCGGCACGGGCCCAGTCGAGCGCCTGGCTGACAACCTGTAGATCGAGATGGCGCATGCTTCCAGTACCTCGTAGAGCCGCTATCACCCGTGTCTTCACAGGGGAGGCAGCAGACGCGAAGTTGCCCGCTTCGCCCCTGTCCAGACATGCACGGGTGCGGGAAATCCCCGGTGATGCCTGCGTTTTGTCGTTGCAGCGTTTTATCAGCCGCCCGCCGGATGGTCAGGTTACGGCACGCAATGGCGCACGCCTTGCCAACCCGATGGAATATTGGTCTTTACGTCCGCCGAATTGCCTTTTCGTCTAAATAAGGGCTGATGGGCCAATAAAAAAGGCCCGCGAGAGCGGGCCAAGCCATCACCCGGGATACCGGGAAGGGCTCAAAACAAAGTCAGGCTGTAGCTGAGGATCAGCCGGTTCTCGTCGATGTCGGTGCGGTAGTTGGAGCGCGCGGTGACGTTGCGCACACGCACGCCGAGGCCCTTGAGCGCGCCGCTCTGCACCACGTAGCCGATGTCCAGGTCGCGCTCCCAGTCCTTGCCCTCGTAGCGCGCACCGCCGCGGTTGGTGGCCTGGGCATCGACGTTGTCGCCGCGGATATAGCGCACCCCGGCCACCAACCCGGGCACGCCCATGGCGGCGAAGTCGTAGTCGTAACGCGCCTGCCAGGAACGCTCGTCGGCTGAGGCGAACTCGAAGGTCGGCACCTCGTTGCCCAGCGGCGCGATGTTGGCGAACACCCGCGGGAAGGCGTCGTCGCCGAACATTGCCTGGTAGCCGACATAAAAGGTGTGGCCTCCGTGCTTGGCCGACAGCAGGGCGAAGGCCGCCTGGTTGTCGATGTCGCCGAGCAAGCGGTCGCCGTCCTCACTGGCGTCGTAGAAACCGAGGTTGGCACCCAGGATCCAGGCGCCCAGCGGCTCGCTGTGCTTGAGGCCGATGAAGCGCTGGTTGTAGATATCCTCCAACTCGCCGTACCAGGCGCTGGCGGTGGTGCGGCTGGCGTTGAAGGCGTAGTCAGCGCCGGCATAGTTGAAGGCGTCGCTGCGGGCGGCGCGCTGCGGCAGGTGGCCGAGGGTGGCCAGCATCTGGTCGTCGCCGGCCTCGTTGCGCAGGCTGGTGGAGTTGAGGTGGCCGGCCTGCAGGGTCAGCCCGGCCAGCTCGTTGGAGACGACGCTGACACCTTGGTAGCTCGGCGGCAGCAGGCGTATGTCGCTGAAGGCCAGCACCGGCAGGTTGGGCTGCAGCTCGCCGACCTTCAGCTCGGTCGCCGACAGCTTGACCTTCAAGGCGGCGCCCAGGCGGCTGTAATCATCGGCCGCCTTGCCGCTCTCGCGGGTCGGCAACAGGCCGGTGTTCACCCGATCCGGGCTGCTGTCGAGCTTGAGACCGAGCAGGCCGATGGCATCCACGCCGAAACCCACCGGCCCCGGGGTGTAGCCGGATTTCACGTTGAGGATGAAACCCTGCGCCCACTCCTCGGCCTTGGACTGCTGGTTCGGCCCGACTATGTCGGAAAAGTCGCGACTGAAGTAGTAATTGCGTGCTTGCAGGGTTGCCGTGGCGTCCTTGAAAAAATCGCTGTCGGCCGCCAAAGCCTGGAACGGCAACCCCAGCAGCAAACCGGTGTAGACCAGGCAACGGGTGGCTTTGCATAGGCGAGTCAAGGTAAAGGTCATAGTTATACGCTCTCTTTCTTATTCGATTTTTAGGCAAAAGAGCTCCCACGGGCCTCGTGCAGGTCCATGTGTGGCAGTGGGAACTCTCGAGGGGGACAGCGTTTAAGACGTGCGCGCTGTGTCGTTACTGGCCGACGGCCAGGCCACTCTAGGCGGCCCGCTCACGGCGCAACTCGCCGAGCACCCAGGACACCGCCACGCCGATCACCAGCGCCCAGAACGGCGCGCTGATACCGAACAGGCTGAACTTGCTCATGGCCACCACCAGGGCGACGAATGCACCGATCTGGCAGCCGGTTTCTTTGTGAAAGGCCTGCTGCAACGAGCTGAGCAACACGCCGATCATCGCCAGGCCGGCGACCACCAGGATCAACTCACGCGGCAAGGCGAGGATGAAGGGCACGGCGACACCGGCGAATACGCCGAACAGGGCGAACAGCACGCCATTGACCAGGGTCGCCCCGTAGCGTTGACGCGGATCGTCGCCGGCCTGCTCGGAACTGCAGATCGCCGTCATCGGCCCGGCGATATTGGCGTTGTGCCCGCCCAACAGCCCGGCCAGCATGCCGCCCACGCCGCTCACCACGGTCATCTCATTGACCGGCGGCTTGTAGCCCTCGACCATCAGCACGCCGGTGGCCTGGGCATTCTCGGCACCGATCACCAGCGCCGCCAGCGGCACCGATATGGCGAAGAAGGTCGCCAGGGTGAACATGGGCGTGGTGAAAGTCGGCATGACGAAGGCGATATCCACATCCGCCGGTTTCAGCAGGCCCAGGGCCAAGGCCGCGGCGAAACCCACCACCCCGGCAGCCAGCACCGGCGGCACCGCCTTGACGAAGCGCATGACCAGGAAGAAGGTCAGCGCCGCCAGACCGGCCATCAGCGGAACGCTGCCGACCGCCTCGACCGCGCCGACGCCGAAGCGGATCATCGCGCCGGCGATCATCGCCATGACGATGGGCATCGGCAGCCAGCGCATCAACTTGCCGATCAGCCCGCTCAAGCCGAGCAGCAGGACCAGCGCACCGCTCATGATGAAGGCGCCGACCGCCTGGCGAAAATCCAGACCGCCGAGTGCCGCGATCATGATCGCCGCGCCAGGAATCGAGTAAGCGCCGCAGATCGGCTGGCGGTAGCGCAGCGCCATGCCGATGCTGATCAGTCCGCCGAGCACGTAGATGGCGAATAGCCAGGCAACCGTCTGGCCATTGCTCAGATGGCCGGCTTCGGCGGCGCTGATGACGATCAGCGCCGGCCCGGAACAGCCGAACAGCGCGGCTACGACCCCGGCGCTGACCGACTTGAGGGTGAATGCCTCTCGCAGTGAATAGCCTGCTGAGACGTCGGAGGGTGATGCAAAAACCGTGTTCGCTTTATTGCCAGGCATGACCCGTTCTCCGCGATTGTTGTTGTACTGCGGTATGGCCGTTGTCTGCCGGGGCCTGCCGCAGGCAAGCCCCGACGGGAAGATCACTCGCCGCGGAATACCGCCGGGCGCTTGCTGTGGAACGCCTCGACGCCTTCCTTGAAGTCATGCGAGCTGCGCAGGCGGCTGTAGCAGTGGCCTTCCATCTCGATGGCCACGCTCAGCGGCGCGTCTTCGTTGTCGTTGATCAAGCGCTTGGCCGTGCGCTGGGCCAGCGGCGAGAAGCGCCGCAGTTCTTCGACCAGCGCGTCTACCGTGCTGTCCAGCTCGGCGTCCGCGACGCACTCGGTGGCGATGCCCCAGTCATAGGCCTGTTCGCCGCTGATGCGCTTGGCGCGCATGACCATGTGCTTGGTGCGGGCCACGCCGATGATCTTCTGCAGGCGCGCCGAACCGCCGGAGCCGGGGATCTGCCCGAGATTCTGCTCGGGCAATGCGTAGCGAGTGGTCTCCGAGGCGATGCGGAAATCGCAGGCCAGCGACAGCTCGAAACCGACGCCGAAGGTGTAGCCACGGTTGGCGGCGATCACCGGCTTCTCGCAGCGCACCGGCGCGGCGACGTTCCAGGCCAGCTTGGAGACGTGCTCCGGCGAGGCCTCGAGGAAGCCCTTGATGTCGCCGCCGCTGGAGAAGTGCTCGCCCACCGCGCGCAGCACGATGACGCGCACCTGCGGATGCGCGTCAAGCGCTTCGAAGACCTGGCGCAGCTGGTCGCGCTGGGCCATGGAAATGACGTTCAGCGGCGGGCGGTTGAGGATGATGTCGGCGCGCTCACGGGCCGCATCGACCTCGACCTGGAAGCCGTCGAACGGGGTTTCGAGAAATTGCTGGGTCGCTTGCAGTTGCATGATGGATGTCCTCGGGATAGTGAGCGGTCAGCCTTTTTGGGCCTGTTCCTGGTGCTGGGCCAGCAAGACGCGGCGCAGCACCTTGCCAACGGGGGATTTGGGAATTTCGTCGATGAACTGGTAACGCCGCGGCCGCTTGAACTTGGCCAGGCCGGAACTGATGCAGTGGGCATCCAGTTCGCTTTCGCTGACCTCGGCACGCCGCTTGATGAAGGCGGCGATGATCTTGCCCCACTGCTCGTCCGGCAGACCGACCACCACCACTTCCTCGACGGCGGGGTGCAGTGAGAGCACGTTCTCGATCTCCACCGGGCTGACGTTCTCGCCGCCGGTGATGATCAGGTCGTCCACCCGCCCGGTGACAAACAGGTCGCCGTCCTCATCGAAATAGCCGGTGTCGCCGGTGAAGTACCAGCCGTCGCGCAGCGCCTTGGCCGTGGCTTCGGGGCGGTTCAGGTAGCCTTCGAACGCCTCGTCGCTGGCCAGGTCGGCGACGATCTGGCCTTCTTCCATGGGCTTGCTTTGCACCTGTGCCGATTCGGCGTCGATCGGCACCACCCGCACCCGCTGGTTCAGCGCGCTGCGCCCCGAGGAGCCAGGCTTGCGGCTGGCCTGCTGGTCGATGGTGAAGGTATAGATCTCCGAGCTGCCGTAGTGGTTGACGAACAACTGCGGCTGGAACGCCTGCTCGACACGGCGCATCAGCCCGTCGCTCATGGGCGCGCCGGCGAAGCCGATTTTCTCCACGCTGGCGACCCGTTCGCGGGTGAAGGCCGGGTGCTCGATGAGCATGTGATAGAGGGTCGGCACCAGGTACAGGTTGCTGACCTGTTCCCGCTCGATGGCCTCCAGGGTGGCCTCGACGTCGAACTTCGGCACGCAGACGAAATGCCCGTCGATCAGCGCCATGGCCAGCAGCGAGCGCACGCCCATGGTGTGGTACAGCGGCATCACGCCGAGGGTGCATTCACCGTGGCGATAGAGGTTCTGCGCCACATGGGCGACCGCCGCGGCGCGTTCCGCGCTATGCCGGCGCGGCACGCCCTTGGGCTTGCTGGTGGTGCCGGAGGTATAGAGCAGCAGGGAGAAATCCTCGGGCGTGGCGCGCAGGATGGTCGTCGTCGGCGCCTCTGCGCAGAGTTCGGCGAAGCTCAGGTCGGCGTCCGCGGCGCGCTCACCCGCGGCGATCCGCGGCAGACCGTTCGCCGCCGCGCAGGCAGCGACCGCAGCCACGGTGGCGTCGTCGTAGGCCAATGCGCGGACCTGCGCATCCTCGATGCAGTAGGCCAACTCCTCGGCAGTCGAGCGCCAGTTCAGCGGGGTCATGACGATGCCGGCGAACTGGCAGGCCCAGTGCAGGGTCGCCATCTGCCAGCGGTTCTGCATGGCCACCAGCAGGCGATCACCCCTGCCCAGTCCGAGTGACGCGAGGCCGTGGGCGGCACACTGGATATCGGCTAACCACTGTTCGTAGGTTTTTTTCACTGTGCCGTCGCTGACCGCAGTGGCCAGCGGGCGGCGTTCCACGGCAGCGAGGAAGCTGCGTCCGAGATCGAACATTATTGTTTTACCTCTTCGTTCGTTTGGCGTTGGGCAGCCACTTCCAGCACCGCCTGGACGATGCCGGTGTAACCAGTGCAGCGGCACAGGTGCCCGGAAAGCATGTCGCGCACTTCGGCCTCGCTCGGGTCGGGCTGCCGCTCGAGGAAATCCACGCAGGACATGAGGATGCCCGCAGTGCAGAAACCGCACTGCAGGGCGTGATGACGGCGGAACGCCTGTTGCAGGTCGCTCAGCGTGTCGTCGTCGGCCAGCGCTTCGACTGTCTCGATGCGCCGTTCGTGGGCCTGCACGGCGAGCATCAGGCAGGAGCGCACGGCGACGCCGTCCACCAGCACCGTGCAGGCGCCGCAGACGCCGTGCTCGCAGCCGACATGAACGCCGGTGGCACCGAGGTCGTGGCGCAGGAAATCGCACAGCTGGGTACGCGGCTCGGCCAGGCCTTCGCGCGAGCGGCCATTGAGCTCGAGACGGACGGGAAAACGTTGTTCGGCGGTTGCGCGCATATTCAGACTCCTTCGATGAGCCGGTGACCCAGCTCGCGAATCAGTTGCCGGCGGTAGGCCGCGCTGGCGTGCACATCGTCCTGGGCGTCGAGCGACCAGGCGGTTTCGTTGAGCGCGTCGGCCAGTGCCGGGCCGCGCGGCAGGCTGCGCATCACCGGGCGATCGGCGACCCCGCCGACGCCCAGACGCACCTCGTCGGTGCCGACACAGGCGACCAGCGAGACGATGGCGAAGTCGCCGTGGCGCATGGCGATTTCCCGGAAGCGGTAGTCGATGCCCTCGCGCTTGAGCGGGAAGCGCACCTCGACGAGCAGTTCGTCGGCGCGTTTGTCGGTGGTGAGAATGCCCTGGAAGAACTCGGCGGCCTTGACCACGCGCCTGCCTTTCTTCGACTCCAGGACGATCTCGCCGCCCAAGGTCACCAGGCACAGCGGCAGCTCGGCGCTGGGGTCGGCGTGGGCCACCGAACCGCACACGGTGCCGCGGTTGCGGGTCTGGAAGTGGCCGATCCAGGGCATCGCCAGGGCCAGCAGCGGCACCTCCTCGACCAGCGTCGGCCGCGCCAGCAGCTGCGCCTGGCGTACCGCCGCGCCGACCGCCAGGCAGTCCTTGCGCAGCTCGATGTAGTCCAGGTCGGCGACCTGGTTGATGTCGATCAGCAGCTTGGGCTGGGCCAGGCGCATGTTCAGCACCGCCATCAGCGACTGCCCGCCGGCAATGATGCGCGCATCCGCGCCATACTCGGCGAGCAGCTCGAGCACCTGGCGGCGGCTCTCGGCACGGACGTAATCGAAGGCAGCCGGTTTCATTGCGCCCCCCCCTTGCCGAGCAGCCTGGCCAACAGCGCACGCAGGCGGGGCCACCAGCCCGCGGCGATCGCCTGGCCACTGACCCGCTGCGACAGGCGGGTGAAAATCTGTCCGATGATCACTTTCGAGGCCCCTTGCATCATGCGGCTGCCGACTGCGGCGACCTTGCCGCTGACGGCGACCTGGTATTGGTATTCCAGGCGCGTGTGACCGTTCTCCAAGGCGACGAAACGCACCCTGGCGTGGCCCTCGGCCGAGCCCATGGAGCTGGTGCCGGAGCCGGACAGGCGCAACGAATGCGGTGGGTCCAGCTCGCTCAGGGCGACCTTGGCCTCGAAGCGCGCGCGGATCATGCCGACGCCGACGGTGACGTCCGCGCGGTAGCGATTCTCGCCCTGCAGTTCGAGGGCATGGCAGCCGGGGATGATCGCCGCCAGGGTGGCCGGGTCGAGCAGGGTGTCGAACACCTGCTGTGGCGGCGCCGGGATCACCACCGCATCGTTGGCGCGCAGGGCCGAACCAGCGGCCGGCTCTGCGGCGAAACCGTCGTCCTGCTGCATGCCGGCCGGCCGCGGCGGCTCGTCGATGCCGATCAGCGTGCGCACCTTCGAGGGAGTCAGCGGCAGGCGGATGTCGGCGCGGCCGAGGGCATCGGCCACGGCGTTGGCGATGCATACCGGCGTGCTCATGTTGTTGCCCTCGCCGACGCCCTTGGCCCCCAGGGGGGTGAACGGCGAGGGTGTTTCCAGATGCAGGATCACCGGCTCGAGCACTTCCGGGGCAGTGGGCACCAGGTAGTCGGCGAAGGTTCCGGAGAGGAAGCTGCCGTCCTCGCCATAGGCGAACTCCTCCATCAGCGCCGCGCCAAGCCCCTGGGTAAAGCCGCCGCGGATCTGCCCGTCGACCAGCGCGGGATTGAGCAGGCGGCCGGCATCGTGGCAGGTCACGTAGCGGTCGATATGAATCGCGCCGGTGACGCGGTCGATCTCCAGGCCACAGATGTCGAAGACGAAGCCGTAGCACAGCGAGCTGTTGATGAGATCGTCGTCGTCCGGCGCCATGAGCTGCGGCGGGCTCCAGAATGCGGTCTCGCGCAGGCCGCCCGGCTCGCCTTGCGGGAGCAGGCCAGGCGTCCAGTGGGTGGCGCCGGCGATGCGGTGAAAGGCTGCGGAAGGACCGCCGTCGGCGACGAAGATCTTGCCGCCTCCGAAGCGGATGTCTGCCGCCTTGGCTTGCAGTTGCGCGGCGGCGATCGCGGCGAGGCGATCGCGCACCTTCAGCGCGGCCTGGTAGACCACCCCGGCCACCGCGCCGGCGAAGCGACTGGAATAGTTGCCCGAGGCGATCGACCAGGCATCCTTCTGAGTGTCCAGTTCGACGTTGACTACTATCGATTCCAGCGCCACACCGAGCACATCGGCGACTATCTGCGCCACCGCGGTCTGGTGCCCCTGGCCCTGGGGCGTCGAGGAGACGTGCACGCTGACGTCGCCGAGCGGGCCGACGTTGATGGTCGCCGTGCTCACCGCACCATTCTTCGGCCCGGCCTTGCGCCGTTCCTCGGGCGTCATCGCGGCGGTGATGTAGCCCATGTTGGAGATCGACGGCTCGATCACCGCGGCATAGCCGATGCCGTACAGCCGACCTTCGCCGCGCGCCTGCTCGCGGCGGCGCAACAGTTCGTCGAGACCGCCGTCCCTGACCGCCAAATCGATGCCGGCCTGGTAATTGCCGGAATCCAGCAGGGCGCCGGCCGCGGCCCGGTAGGGGAAGGCGTCGGCCGGTACCAGGTTGCGGCGGATCACCTCCAGCGGATCGAGATCCAGCTGCACGGCGATATGCTGCAGCAGACGCTCCAGGGCGAAGTACACCTGCGGGCCGCCGAAGCCCCGGTTGAGGCCGGTGGGGGTCTTGTTGGTCAGCACCACGCGGTTGCGCACCAGCAGGTTGCGAATCGCATAGGCGCCCGTGAGGTTGCCGTGCATGCGATAAAAGGTGGCCGGTTCCGGTGCGCGCAGGTAGGCGCCGCAGTCGTCGATCTGGTCATAACGCAGGGCGGTGATGCGACCGTCGGCCTGCACCGCCGCCTCGATCTCGGTGACCCGATTGGTCGCGGAGGACGCGCCCTGCAGATGCTCGAGGCGGTCCTCGACCCATTTCACCGGGGCTCCGACCTTGCGTGCCGCCAGCCCCATCATCACCACGTAGGGGAACACGCCCTGTTTGATCCCGAAGCTGCCGCCGGAGTCTTTCGGCGTGCGCAGACGCAGGCGGTTGCTCGGCACGTTGAGCGCGCGGGCCATCACCGTGTGCAGCGCATAGGGGCCCTGGAAGTTGGCCAGCACATCGTAGATGCCGGTGGCGCGTTCGTACTGGGCAAGCACCACGTAGCATTCGATGGGGGTGCAGGAGCTGCGCGGAAAGCGCACCTTCAGCGCTACCCGGTGCGGCGCCTGCGCGAAGGCCTGTTCCGGTTCGCCGTAGCGGAAATGCCGCTCGTTGACCACGTTGCTGCCGACTGCCTCATGCAGCACCGGCGCCTGTTCGGTGGTGGCGGCTTCCGGGTCGATGATCGGCGGCAGCGGCTCATAGTCGACACGTACGCCTTCCAGGGCGTCTTCGGCCAGGTAACGGCTCTCGGCGATCACGACCGCCACCGGCTCGCCGACGTAGCGCACCTTGTCCACGGCGATGCACCAATGCTCCATCGGCTGACGCACGCCGACCGGGAATGGCAAGGCCCACCGCTTGACGTCCTCACCGATGAGTACGCCGTGCACGCCTTTCATCAGCAGCGCTTTGGAGAAGTCCACGGCGGTGATGCGTGCATGGGGATGGGGGGAGCGGACAATGGCCGCGTGCAGGGTACCGGGCGCGGTGGCAGCATCGTCGGCATAGCAGCCCAGGCCACGCAGCAATGCAGCATCCTCGACACGGGTCTGACGAGCGCCGATATGGCCGCTGTGCTGGGTGACGGGGTCAGGCTGATATAGGTTCATCACTACTTCTCGCGTTTATCGCTGTGCGCGATTGACTCGTAGTGAAGAGTAGGGATCCCGGGCTGCCGGCCGCCTTGCCCGGGCCGATGAATATCTGCCCGGCCGTCCGCTGGCTTGCCTTTCAGTCTGACGGGGTGAGGATGGCGGCGTTCTTCCGGACGCGCTTTGGTATGGGCAATGCCGCTTGGGCCGCCTCGGTGGGTCGTCGAGCGTTCACCTGGATCACCTTGGTGTCCACCGGGATGGCGGACGGATCCACAAGGGCGGTTCTGGTTGCAGCAGGCGCTGGACAGCTGCTCGTGGGCCGGTGCCGCTGCGAGCGGTCATCACGGGGTGGCTGCGGTGTTTCCTCTTGGGCCCGCTGACGGCCAGGCCGTCAGCGTTCGCCCCAGTGTGTCAGACGATGGTCAAGGTGACGTCGATGTTGCCGCGGGTGGCATTGGAGTAGGGGCAGACGATGTGCGCGCGGTCCACCAGGGTCTGCGCCGCTTCGCGGTCCAGGCCCGGCAGGCTGATGCGCAGCTCCACCTCGATGCCGAAGCCGGTGGGGATCGGGCCGATGCCCACGGTGCCTTCGATAAAGGAGTCGGCCGGGATGCTCAGCTTGTCGCGGGCGGCGACGAACTTCAGGGCGCCGAGGAAGCAGGCCGAATAGCCGGCGGCGAACAGTTGTTCCGGGTTGGTGCCGTTGCCGCCGGCGCCGCCGAGTTCCTTCGGCGTGGTCAGGGCGATGTCCAGTACGCCGTCGGAGGAGACGGCGCGGCCTTCACGGCCGCCGAAGGCTTCAGCGGTAGCACGGTAGAGAACGTTTTCGATGGTCATGGCGGTATTCCTCTTGAGATGCGATGGGGGGGCGTAGGTATTCGTCGATCAGCCTTCGTGGCTGACCAGCCATTCGGGGTACAGGCCCTTGCCGTTCTGGCTGGCTTGACCATTGTCGGCCAGAACCGGGGCGGAAAGAATCAGCGTGGCGGTCAGTGCGATCAGGGTTTTCATCGGTTTCTCCAGGGCTTCGGTGGGTAGCGGGTGGAGACGACTGCGAAGTCTCCGTGGAATGTTTCGCGCTAATGTTTTGTGTGCAAGTCATTTCCATGGAGCGAACTGTAGTCCGCATACATTTTGCGCGCAAGATAATTTTTTGAGTATTTCGCTATAACCCTGGAACTTCAGAGCATAAGCAGGCGTGACGGGGGATAGAGCCGATGGAAGTGCTCGGGCGGGGGCGTGCGGACCTCGGATGGACCTTGAGGTGGCGGCCGCTCAATCGCTGCCGGTGCGATGGGCGGCATGAGCGCCTGGTTTAGAGCGATTGCTGCAGGTGACTGCGCAGTTCCACCAGATCCGCTTTGAGCGAGGCGAGCTTCTCCAGGCTCAGGCCGGAGGCCTTGAGGATGCAGGCCGGCAGCGCCTTGGCCTGCTCGTGCAGGGCGCGGCCCCGGTCGGTGAGGTAGAGCTGCACCACGCGTTCGTCCTGGCTGCTGCGTACCCGCTGCAGCAGGCCCTCGCTTTCCAGGCGCTTGAGCAGGGGGGTGAGCGAGCCGGGGTCGGTGAGCATGCGTGCGCTGATCTCGCCGACGGTGATGCCGTCGTTCTCCCACAGCACCAGCATGGCCAGGTACTGCGGGTAGGTCAGTCCCAGTGCCTGCAGCAGCGGCTTGTAGGTCTTGGTCATCAGCAGCGAGGTGGAATAGAGGGCGAAGCACAGCTGGTTGTCCAGCAGCAGCTCGGCGCAGGGCTGCACTTGGGTGGTCATGGCGGTGGCCTGTGAGGGGGAAGTGTGCTTAAAGCTAGCGCGCCAATGATCTTTGCGCCAGAGGAAGGTGCGGGCGTCACCCGCACCTCGACCAGGCTAGCCGCAGGATACGCGGGTGATGACGCGCTGGTCGTCGACGTTGAGATTGAGGCGCTGGCCGTTGTATTCCAGGGTCACCACGCTGCCGGGGGTGAGCACGCGAGCGGTGCTGGCGCCGGCCTGCTGGCGGGCCTGTTCGAGCAGTTCGGGGGTGGCCACCTGGCCCTGCAGGTGTTCCACTGCCGAGGAGGTGCAGCCCTGGCTGGGGTCGGCGGGCTTGGCCGGCGGTTTGTCGGCGGTGCTGCAGCCGGCGGCGAGCAGGGCGGTGGCGAGAATCAGGCTGAAACGGGTCTTGAGAGTCAACGCTGTGGGCTCCTTTTCCATGGGGATTATTGCGCGCCTTCGAGGCGCGCCAGACGTTCTTCGAGGGCGGCGATGCGCGCTTCCAGTTCGACCAGGCGTTCGTCGTTAGGTGCCGAGGTCTCGCTACGCGAACTGGGGCGGCTGGCCAGCAGGCTTTCCAGGTCGGCCGGCTCGCCCAGCAGGTGCATATAGCGATCCTCGCGCTGGCCGCTCTGGCGCGGCAGCAGCACCACCAGGCCGCGGCCGATCAGGCGCTCCAGCTGGTGCTGGACTTCGGCGACGTCGTCGAAGTCGTGCATGCGGTTGCTGCGTGTCAGCAGTTCGCTCAGGGTCTGCGGGCCGCGCAGCAGGAGCAGGCCGAGCAGCACGGTCTGCGGCTTGACCAGCTCCAGCTGCTTGTCGCAGCGCTGCTCCCAGCGGTCGGCGCGGCTGCCCATGACCAGGCGCACCAGCTCGCGGCCTTCCAGGCTGCGCAGGTAACGGCCGACTTCGCCGGTTTCCAGGTTCATCAGCGGCTCGCGGCTGGTCTTCTGGTTGCAGGCCAGTTGCAGGGCATTGAGGGTCAGCGGGTAGCTTTCCGGGGTGGTCAGCTGCTTTTCGATCAGGCAGCCGAGCAGGCGCACTTCGATGGCGTGCAACGGGCTGTCGCCGACCAGGGGGGAGGGGGTATGGGACATGGGGGGATCCTGCCGCGGGGAAATAGCCTCTAGCCTAGCGGTATCCGCCCTCAGCCGACAGGCTCCAGTGTGCCTTGCAGCAGATTCAGGCTGGCGTCCAGCACCTGCTGGCGGGCTTCGCCGCCTGCCAGCATGCGCGCCAGCAGCACGGCGCCGAGGCATTGGGCGAGGATGGCCCAGGCCAGTTGCGGATCGTCCAAGATCTCGGCCCAGGCCTGCTGCAGTTGCACTATCCAGTCCTCGACGCGTTGGCGTACGGCCAGGTCGGCGCGGGCGATCTCGGCGCCGAGGGCGGGCAGGGCGCAGCCCTGCTGCGGCTGTTCGACGTGGGCCAGGCTGAGGTAGGCGGCCAGGCAGCGCTTGAGCTTGTCGCGCCCGCCATCGCCGGCGCCGAGGCGGGCCAGGCTGTTGCTCAGCTCGCGTTCGAGCAGCGCGGCGAACAGCGCGTCCTTGGAGTCGAAATGGCTGTAGAAGGCCGCGCCGCTGAGGCCGATGGCCTTCATCAGGGCGTCCACGCCGGTGGTGGCGAAGCCGCCCTGCTTGGCGATGGCGCCGCTGCTGGCGAGCAGTTTCTCGCGGGTTTCGGCCTTGTGTTCGGCGGAGTAGCGCATGGTTCTCTCCGGAAGGATGTCGCTTGACCTGGCGCGAAGCCTAGCATAACGTCCGTTCACCTAACGACCGTTTAGTTAGCGAGGTAGGCCATGAGTGACGTACACAACAAGAAAGTCGCACTGGTTATCGGCGCCGGCGATGCCACCGGCGGCGCCATCGCCCGGCGTTTCGCCCGCGAAGGCTATGTCGCCTGCGTCACCCGGCGCAGCCTGGACAAGTTGCAGCCGCTGCTCGAGCAGATTCGCGCCGAGGGCGGCGAGGCCCATGGTTTCGCCTCCGATGCGCGCCAGGAAGAGCAGGTGGCCGAACTGGTCGAGCACATCGAACGGGAGATCGGCCCGATCGAGGCGATGGTCTTCAACATCGGCGCCAACGTGCCCTGCAGCATCCTTGAGGAGACCGCGCGCAAGTACTTCAAGATCTGGGAAATGGCCTGCTTCGCCGGGTTCCTCACCAGCCAGGCGGTGGCCAAGCGCATGGTCGCCCGCGGCCGCGGCACCATCCTGTTCACCGGCGCCACCGCCGGTCTGCGCGGCGCCGCCGGGTTCGCCGCCTTCGCC